>JAYTML010000229.1:0-1814 GCA_043728655.1 Chthoniobacter sp.
CTCGCCGTAAGTGTAGTTTTCCGCGACCCAGAGCCGCCCGCGCGCATCGGTGGCCATGCCGATGGGCTGCTGCACTTCGGGCTCGCTGGCGAAAAGGGACGCCTTGAAACCCGCTGGAAGCTTGATGGTGGCTAGCGCGTCCGCCGCGGGCATCGGCTCGCCCTCCTGCGTATTGACCGGCGCGGGGAATTCCGCCGCGAGCGCGGAGCCGCCGAGGAAAAAAGCGAGGCCCGCGATCCGGGCGAGGTGAAATGCAGCGTTGTTAAAAATCATTCCGTTAATTTGGTAAAATTCCGTAATTCCGTTTCTGTCTTTAGGACGGAATTAACGAAATTTGGCGAAATTAACGGAATTGAAATCAGCCAAAGCAATGTCCGCGGACGCCCTCCCGGCATGCGCATCGCGCACTACTTCACGTCCTCGACCTTTGTCAGCGTCGTGGTGATTTCCTGCTTGAGCGGGACCGTGAGCGTGGCGGCGGGATCGGCGGGGTTTTTCATCGTCATGCTCATCTCCTGCGTGAGCTGCGCGTCGCGCGCAAAGCCGAGCTTCGGGTCAAACCAGACCGTGCCCTTGAGTGTGCCGCCCTCGACTTTCATTCCGAGCTGCGCGAGCGCCGTGCCGGTCGGGGAGCTGGGATCGGCCTTGTCCATATTGAGCGAGATCTGGCCATCGGTGGCGATCTCCGCGCACTGCACGCCGCCGTGCTCGGTCATGCCTTTGAAAACGTAGGTGCCCTTGACCGCGACCTTGCCCATCTGCGGGAGCGCGATCTCGGTGGCGAAGGGCCACGAGTCGCCCGGCTTCACCGGCTTTCCCGGCATGGACTGGAGCGCGCCCTGTTTCATCATCTGCGCCATGGATTCCTTGGTGAACATCTTCGACATGTCCATGCCGGGCATCGGCGAGGCCGCGAGGTTTTTCACGAACTCATCGAAATTCTCCACCTCGCCGACCTCGTCCGCGGCGGTCAGGATGACCTTGAGTTCCTTGCCCACGGTCGCGCCGAGAGTCTTTGAGAGTCCGAGCGGATCGGTGCCCTCGCCGGGCTTTGCGGAGTCGAAGCCCATCTTCTGCCCGTTCATCTCCATCTGCATCGCCACGCGGTCGTATTTGATCGTCACCCGCTTGCGCTGGCCGTCCTCGTGCGCGCGCACGGCCATGCTCATGTCCATCGTCGTCACGGTCTTCTGCTCGATCTTCTGCGGCCCGATGGTCATCGTCGTGCCCTGCGTGGATTGCATCGTTTGAAAGTACTGCTTTCCGGCGATCCAGCGCTGCTTGAGCTCCACGGCGTCGGCGGCGGAAAGCGGCGCAGCGGCGCAGGCGAAGAGGGCGGCGGCTGGGAGAATGAGTCGGGCGAGTGGATTCATAGGGTGGGTTTGGAGGAGTCGTCGGTATGCCGGAAGGGATGGAAAGTCGAGCGCCATTGCCCGGGTGCGGCTGCTGCCGATCCTGCTGGATTCATGCTTCCGTGCGCCGCTGGCGATCTGCGCCGCCCGACCGGGCCGAATGGCGAGGCTGTCAGCCTCCTGTGTTTCCCTCGGCTGGAATTCATCGCCGGAATCCTGTTTGATCGCCGCATGGTTTCCCGCCGGACTTTTCTCACTACGACCGCCCTCGCCGCGGCATCGCTCGGCCGTGCCGCTGACGCGCGGCCCCGCCGCATCCTGCTGCGTTCGTCGTGGCAGACGGTGAATATCGGCGACATCGGCCACACGCCCGGGATGCTCGCGCTTTTGGAAAAGCATCTGCCGGAGGCGGAGGTGCGGCTGTGGCCGAGCGACATCGGGAACGGCGTGGATGCGATGCTG
>JAYTML010000230.1:0-8523 GCA_043728655.1 Chthoniobacter sp.
GGCGGAACGGCGGTGGCGGACGGCGGACGGGCGGCTTCGGAAGCGATCGTCGTCTTTCCCGGCCCCGCAGCCAGCGTCGGATCGCTGGCGGCTCCGGGCTCCACTACGGGGGAGCGGGTGCCGCCGCCCGAGCCGAGCCAGTAGATGACGCCCGTCACGAGGAGGACGATGACACCGAGGAAAAGGCGTTTTGGTTTCATCGGAAAAAGGACGGTCACTCCGCGACGGGAATGCGCTAGGTCATGAATCCGAGGTCGGACGAGGCAAAGTGTCCGATGTTCGGGAAGACGGTGGACATGTCGCCGCTGGAGACGCCAAACCATTTTGCGAGGGTGGCGCTGTATTGATCGACGGAAGTGGTGGGAATCCAGCGTCCCTCATTGGAGGTCGGGACGGCGTCCGGGCCATTCGTCTGGATGACGGGGAAGGTGCCGTAGGTTTGCTTGCCTTTCACGGCGCCGCCGACGACGAGGTGGTGGCTGCCCCACGCGTGATCGCTGCCCTGGCCGTTCGTGCGGCAGGTGCGGCCAAAGTCGCTCGCGGTGAATGATGTGACTTCATTGCCGGCTCCGATCTGCTGCATTGCGCGCTGAAAGGCGAAGAGGGCCTCGCTGACTTCGTTGAGCAGATTCGTGTGGGATCCGAGCACTCGGTCGGCCTCGGTCGCGCCGTTGTTCTGCACCTGGGAGGTGTGGGTGTCGTAGCCGCCGACCGAGGCAAAGAAGATCTGGCGTTTCATGTCGAGCCCGGCAGGAGTGTCGCTCGATGTGCGGCGGCCGGCATGGATGAGGCGGGCGATCATGCGGAGCTGAGTGCCCAGCGAGGTGGTGGGAAACAGCGGGTTCCAAAAGCTGGCGGAGCTGGTCGGCGCGACCGCGGCGTTGAGGAGGTCGCCCGTGTCGATCGCGCTCTTGGTTACGTTGGCGTAGGCGGTGCGCTGAAGGTTGGGATTGCTCATACCGAGCAGGTCTTTCACCGCCACGAGCCGGTTGCCGGTCACGCTGGAGAGCGTGACCGCGCCGCCTGTCGAGACGTGGTACTGGGCGAAGGTGTTGCCGACCTCGAAGGTGTTTGCGCCATTGAGCGAGGTGCAAAGCGCGATCTTTGCGGCGTTCGCGGCGGGCACGCCGTTGATGAGGGCGTATTGCGAGGGATGGATGAGGTCCGCGATGCGGCCGCCCCAGCCGGTTTTCGGCGGCTGATCCGGCAGCGAGGTCTGCCAGTGCGTGACCTGGTCGCTGTGGGAGAAAAGCTGGGGCGGTTTCGGCACCGAGCCGGCGGTATACTGGGCGCGCGTCAGCGGGTGGACGAGCGGGCCGATATTGAAAACAAAGGCGGCGCTGCCTTCGTCGAAGAGCGTCTTGATCTTGGGCATCGTCGGATGCAGCCCGTAGCTGTGCCCGTCCGAGATATTCGCGACCACGGGCAAAACCATCCCCTCGGGAAGCGCGAGGTTTTGCCGGATGGCGGAGTAGTTTCCGTACTCCGAACCGACGGGGATGATGAGGTTGTTCGAGTCGTTGCCGCCGGAGAGGAAGATGCAGACCAGCGCCTTGTAGCCGGTGAGCGGAGTGCCCTGCGCAGCGGCGGTATTGATGAAACGCAGGTCGCGCAGCGTCGTGGCGATGCTCAGCGTGCCGACGGCGGCGCAGGCGGCCTGGCGGAAAAAGCTGCGCCGGTTGCCGAGGTTTGGGAAGTCTCTTGAGTCCATACGGTTTTACTTTTGGGTGGTGAAGTCAGGCGAGGTGATGAGGAGGTGCACGGCGCTGCGCACGCGGTCGCGGACGAGGTCGGGGAATCCGGCCGGGATCGCGATATTGGCCGCCGTCAGCACCACGGTGGCGCCCCCGCTGGTGCGGTTCACTCCGACGGTGAAGGTGTTGGTCGTGACGTTTGCAACCGTGAAGGTGCCATTGATCCCGGCGCCGGAGAAAGTGCCGCCGGTCACACCCGAAATGGTCACCGTGTCCCCGTTGGCCAGCCCATGGGCGCTGACGGTCAGGATGCACGGACTGGCCGTGGAGATGGCCGTGATCGCCTTGGTGAACGGCAGGGTGACGAGGTAGGTGCGGATGGCGTCCTTCGCATTGACGATGACGCGCGGCGTTCCGTAGGAGTTCGTGCCGGTGGACGGGAGCTGGCCGGCCATGAGGAGCGTGTTCAGCTCGTCGAGGAACGCATTGAGATTCGTGTCGTGCGTCCACGGCAGTCCGCCGGGTCCGATGCCCATCCATGATCGCAGATCGACAAAGATGGAGCGCCCGCCGCTCTTGAAGCTCGAGAGGCCAAGCTGGCTCAGGCCGTCGTTGAAGATCCCGTTGTAGAGGAAGTTCGCCTGGCGGATGACTGTCGTCTCGGAGGTGATCTCAAACTCCGGCGTGATGAGGCCCGCCTCGCCGAGGATGCCCGGGAACTGGTAGTCGGGCAGGAAGAAATTGAAAACCGTGGGTGAACGCAGCGGGGTCTGGTTCAGGTCGGTCTCAGTCGTGGTCATGTTCCAATCGCCATAGGTCACCGCCATCGGGCCGCTGCGGTTGGCGGAGTCTACCGCACGGGTCACCTGCGCATTACCCGTGACGGAAGGGAGGACATCCGCCGCGGGAATCGCGATGGCCGTGCCGCTGCGGACGGCGGCCTCCGCTGCGGTTATCGTGTAGGTATTCGCAGTCACCGCTACGACGGTGTAGAGGCCGGAGACAGGCAGCAGGCCATTGGTGCTGAGGAAGTCGATGTTCAGGCTGCTTCCGGCCGTGAAACCGTGGGCCGTCGTCGTGAGCGTAACCGTCGTCCCGGAGGTGGACGTCTGCGAATAGGTGGCGCGCTTGGCCGTCGGAGCGGCGATGACGATTTGCTGCTCATCGCTGCTTACGTATTCGATCGTATCGGTCAGGCTCGTGAGAGCGGCAGGCACGCCGTCGAGATACTCCACGTAGATGCTCTCGTTGGTGCCGTACTTGAAGCCATTGCCGCCGCTGGGGCCGGTGAGGCGGACGATGCCGCCGCTTTGGGCGTAGGTGACGCCCGTTTCCAGGGATTTCGTGCGCACCGAGAACGTCGTCGCGGTCGGGGCAGGGCTGGAGAGGATGGTATAGACCGCATTGGCCGGCGAACCCGCGTCGCCTGACGTTGACGGGGAAAACTCGAGGTACAAGGTCCGCCCGGCGGTATAAAGGTGGTTCGCGCTGGTCGAGACGTTGATCAGGCTCACCGCCTGGGTGTAGTTCGCGGTGATCGGCGCAGGTGCCGGGAAGGCGCGCGCCAGGGCTGTGACCCGCGCCACGGGCTCGCGCAGCTTTCCATAGCCCTGCTGTGTCAGGAGTGCCGCGGATCGCGCCTCGTAATCGAGCAGGATCGCCTTGACGACCGCGACCATGTCGCCCCGGACTCCGCTGCCGTTGTCGTTGAATTTTTGCACCACCCGGTAGATGTAGCCGCGGCTGGGTGTGCTCGTGACGAGCCGCTGGATGAGCTGGCGGCAGAGGAACGGGCCGGTGTTCGGATGCTTAAAGAGCGCGTCGTGCGCGGCGCTGAGTTCCAGAGCCGGGAGCGCCTGGTAGGCGGGGTCGTTGTACTGCGTCGAGGTGTGCGTCTTGTTTGGATCGAGCGGCTGCCCGCCCACGACGGCCAGGCCCGGCAGCACGACATTGTTCAGGATCCGCTTCTGGCCGGTGAAATGCAGCGTGGCCACTTCGCGCATCGGGTTGATCCAGTTTTCCGCCGCGCTGAAACCGGTCTGCGAAGTCTGCGTGCCGGTATAGTAATAGTCCCAGCCGGTGAAGACGTGCGCGAAGCCGATGATCGCGTCCTGGTCGTAGGTCGGGACGAGCTCCCCTTTGGAGTTCAGCATCAGGGAGCCGTCGGGGTGCATGCGGTACAGGCCGATGGAAAAGAGCTGCTCGATCTCGCGGGCGTAGTTTTCGTTCGGGATACGGCCGGTCGCCAGGTCGGGCCGGCGATTGCGAAGCATGTCCAGATAGCGCCCCATCGCAGGATGCAGGGTCACGTTCTGCAGCAGCGTGCCGACATTGCCAAAGGCGCCGGTGAGCAGCATGTCGTAGTAGCTGCTGATCGTGTCCGCCCTGTCAGTCAGCGGGCCGCTTTCCGAGACGACCATGATTTCGCTCAGCGCAAAGGCGATGCGCTGACGGAGCTGGTCGGCTCCAGTCACCGAATTGCGCCACCAGGCATTGAAGGTGAGCGAGCCGGAGTACGTGGCATTGACCGGGTCCGTCTGGTTGCGGTTTGCGTAAACATTCGGGTAATGCAGCGTGGCCGGCTTGGTGAGCTGGTCGTTGATCCACCCTTCGAAGCCGAGCGCCTGCACCTGCGCGATCTCCGCCGCTGATGCGCCGAAGCTCGCCTGCGCCAGAAAGCGCGAAGCCGCGTTCCGGTTGAGCCGGCTTTCCGGGCTGCCGGCGCTTTCCGGATCGGTCCAGGTCTTCGGAGCCGGGGCCGTGAATGTCTGCGAGGCAGCCTGCAGTTTGAAGAAGCCCTTGATTTCGCCGGCCGGGTAATTCGAGGTGTGGATGTTGATGTAGGTGTTGCCGGCCTTGATGAGATTCCTGATGTCCGCCACGGTGAACGCTCCCACCTGCACGATCTGCCACGTCCGGCTGCCGTCGGGATTCGGAGACGCCGTATCGATGTCGAAGATGATCTCGGCGTTCGTCCCGGAGTGAATGTGCTCGCCGGTGACTGAACTCGAAAGATTCGCGTGGGTGAAGGAGAGGACTGCCTGCGACTCATCGGCACTCAGGCGCAGCGATGCGCTGCCATAGCCGCTGGTCAACGCCGCGCCCTGCGAGGTCATGCTCGTGGCAAAAAGCGTGCTCTGACCGCTGACGATCGCCGGCTCCACATAGGGCGAAAGCGCGTAACCGGGGACAACCTCGCTCGGGGATGCGACATTCGCCGGATCGACGCCGCCATCGGACGGCTTCAGCCAGCCGACAGAGACGTGCCCGTCGCCCCCGGCATCGACCTGGCGCACGTCGATCGCGTACCGCTTTCCGGCCGTGAGCATGAGCAGCGCCGACTTGCCGGTGCTCGCCCCGGTCCAAGCGCGGTAGCCGGTCCCGCCGGTGGTAGCGGCGCGCAGGAAAAGATTCACCCGCTCGTCGTCATCGGAAATCCACAGCTCCGCGGCGTCATTCCCTGCGATCCAGAATTTGTAAACGCCCGTCTGCGGAGCCACCAGGAAGCCGCGCAGCCGCGATCCCTGATCGCCGCCTCCGGGAGCCTGCGGCCCTTCCAGCACGCTCACCAGCGAGGTGCTGGACGGCGCACTCGCCAGGGGCAGTGCCGCGATATTTGCGTAGGTGCCATTCCATACGTCGCGGGTGATGGCACCACCGGTCTCGATGACTGTGAGGTTCAGGATTGCCGAGCCGGAGCCCTGAGCATTCGTCGCCGTGACGGCGATCCGCCAGGTGCCCGCCACCGTCGGCGCGCCGCTGACCAGGCCGGTCGCGGTATTCACAGACCAGCCCGGCGGCAGATTCGCCGCGCCATAGCTCGTCGGCTCGCCGCTGGCCACGATCTGATAGGTGGTGGCTGGGCTGCCCTTGATGAGGAGCAGGTCCAGCCCGCTCAGAATCTGCGGCGGCGTGGCCGGGAAAAGGTGGTCCTGCGGGATGACCTGGAGCGGCTGGTTCGTGCTCTGCCAGCTCAGGATCGCAGTGGCCCCGGTCGAGCGAGCCATGTGCTCAAACACGATCGGCACCCGCTGCCCGGCCTGTAGCTCGATGGTCCCGGTGTAGGTGCCCGCCGTAGGCGAATTGCTCCAACTGCTGAAGATCAACTGCCCATTCACCCACAACTGGCCGCCGCGCTCCACCTGCCCGGTGAATGTGTAGATCTGCGAAAAGTCGGGCAGAACCTCTCCCGTGAAGCGCGTGACAAAGTAGGTCGCATTCACCCCTGTTCCCGGCGACACCGTGCCGGTGGTTCCGGTGGTGAAATTCACCTGCGGATCGGTGCGGGTCAGGACCGGCAGCGCCGAGCCATTGGTCGTCCCGGTCGTATTCGTGAAAACCGGAATCGTGGATGACGTGTTATTCCAGAAGCGCACCTTCACTCCCGTTCCAGTCGCCGTCGCCTTGTCGTCGATGAGCAGCACCGCGGTCGCCGGCGTCCCGACCGAATACGACGCACCCGCGTTCACCGTCATGAGCACAGACTCCGCCGACTCGATCAGCGAGTCCGCCATCGGCGTGATGATGACCGTCGCGCTATTGACCCCGAGGCCGAGCGTGACCGTGCCGCTGACCGCCTCGTAGTCCGTCCCCGCCGAAGCCGTTCCACTCATGGTGTAGGTCGCCGTGATCGCATTGAGATTTCCCGTCCGCCGGATTTCAAACGCGCCCGTCTGAGTCGACGGCGCGCCGATCGCCGCCTCCGCCGCCGTCGTGTCCGTGGCCGCCACCGTCACGACATTCGTCGCGCCCAGCGCCGCCGTGATCCTCGCCAGATCATTCGCCGCGCTCAGCCCGTTGCTGTAGCTGTTTTTCGGATCGAAACCGAGCGTGATTTCCTCCCAGTCATTCACCCCGTCGCCATCGCTGTCCATGTCCTGCACCACCACCCGGTAGAAAAAGTCCGTCGCACCCGCCGGAGGGAGCGTCACCACCTGATCACCGCCCACACCCGGCACCAGCGGATTGGCCGTCACCCAGTTCGCCGGTGAAAGCGATGCCGACTTCTGGATGAGATAGCCCTTTCCGGGCGCCGTCGCGAAGGTGAGCCGCAGCCCGTTCCCGTCCAGCAGCATGCCGGAAATTTTGATCGTCGAGTTCGCGTTGAAAGGGTCCGTGCCAGCCATCGCCTCCGCCGCGTCCGTGATGCCGTCGCCGTCCGTGTCCGCCGTCGGCGAGAAAGCCGTCACGCCATATTTGAGCGCCCAGATGTCGCTGACACCGTCGCTATTCAGATCCACCATGACCGCCCGCAGCGGCAGCGCGGCGGCGAGGGCAAGCAGGAGGAGAAGACTGCGGCGGAACGCCACGGAGACGGACGATAAACGGTAGAGCATGGCGTGGAGAGGTTTTGGGTGGGCCAATGGTCGGGAATCACTGAACCGGTCGGCGAAACGCCTAGGGTTGGGGAGGCTGCAAAGTTTCACACCCGGAGGAACATGGCAAACGATGAGCGAAAAAACTTTTAGCCAGGAAAACGGATCGCCAACCAAACGCTTTGCGGCGCCGGAATGGGTCAGGAAGACCGCATTTCCGAGGGTTCAGCCGTTCACAAAAGCTTCATCTGAGGATCGGGTTCCGCCTTTTCCAGCGGCTCGTCCATGTCCACCGCCAGATCGATCGTCCGTCCCAGCCGCGCCGCCAGCCGCTGGCAGCTCCGCGGGGCGAAACCCTCGTAGTGATTGCTCACCGCTACGAAGACCGATTTCGTCCCGACTGCCTGCCGGATCCGCACCGCCCAGCTCTCCAGCCCCGGATCTCGCGGCCACATCAGCTCCCGGTAGCGGTGCACCCGCCGCCCGTCCGCGCCGTACTTCTTTTCCAAATCCCCCAGCAGCCGCACATACGCAAAATCCGCCGTATCCGGCTGAAAGGCGAACGCGCCCTCCGCCTGATCCTCCATCGCCGTCGCATCGCTCCACACCCAGCAGACCCGATGCTCCTCCAGCAGATGGGCAAACCGCGGCAGGTGCCAGCCCGGATGCCGGAACTCGATCGCGAAACGCACCCCGCCCGGCAGCCCCCGCACAAACTCCCGCAGCGCCACCGCATCGTGCTCCGGCGTGAAAAAAGGCGGGAGCTGCACCAGCACACAGGCGAGCTTTTCCCCCAGCGGCTCGATCCCCGCGAGAAAGCCGGCCAGCGCATCCGCGGACTCGCGCAGCTTCCGCTCATGGGTGATCTCGCGCGGCAGCTTGCACGCAAAGCGGAAATGCGCCGGCGTCACCTCATGCCAGTGCGCCGCAGTGTGCGGCGTGGGCACATGATAGAAAGTCGAGTCCACCTCCACCGCAGGCAGCCGGTGAGCGTACCATTCCAGCCACTTTGCCTGCGGGAGATGCTCGGGATAAAACACCCCGCGCCAGTCGTCAAAGCTCCAGGCGCAGGTGCCGATGTGAATGTGGGCTTCGTGGCTCAATCGTCTCCGCAAATCATAACGCGCTGGCTGCCACTCTGCGCCGTTTTCTTTTCATCACGGCATCGCGCTGCGGGCAGGGAGCCTTTAATGGGCGGGAGCCAAAACGATCTTTGCCGTCGCCGCCGAGCGAGGGTCGGCGCGCTCACGCAGCGATTCGCGGATCACTTCCGCACTGCGTTCCACGCGGCCTTTGAAAGCCTCGCGCCCATTCACGAGCACCTGCACGGGCTGGTCGAGATCGAGCAATTCATCCGAAAGGCGCACCGTCGTTTGCGGCGGCACGTCGCCCGTGAGGCGAATCGTCTGGCCGGCCACCTCCGCCGTCATTTGCCGCTTCTCCTTCGCGGCCTCCTTCGGCACGGCGAGCCAGTAAAAGCGCGTGTGCGTGACGTCGTCCTGCACCCACACGAT
>JAYTML010000231.1:0-3882 GCA_043728655.1 Chthoniobacter sp.
GCGCTTGACGACAGCCTCTCGCTCGCGCCCGCGGTGAAATGGATCGCGCATCCGAACAGCGGCCACAGCGAGTTCCTCTTCTGCGGCTGGGATCGTCGGGAGCTGCTCGCCCGCATCACCGGGTCTCTCTCCGTCGCCGGGCTGAACATCCTCAGCGCCGACGTCTTCACCCGCACAGATTCGCTCGTGCTCGACATCTTCCGCGTCTGCAACACCAAGTTCGAGGCCGTGACCGACGAAAAGGAAATGGCCCTCGTGGAAAAGCGGCTCAAACAGTCGCTGGATGACGAGGATTTCGACTTTGGCCCGCTGCTCGCCAAGCTGATGAAAAAGCGCACGTTCCATCTCTCCCAGGAGCTCGACTTCCCCACCCGCATCGTCATCGAGAACAACACCCACCCGGTCTATACCCTCGTCGATGTCCAGACGCCCGACCGCCTCGGCCTGCTCTCGAATCTCCTCCACGCCTTCACCGAGACCGGCGTCCAGATCGCCCTCTCCCGCATCGCCACGGAAAAAGGCGCCGCCATCGACTCCTTCTACGTCACCGACGGTTCCGGTCACAAACTCCGCGACGCCGCCACCATCGCCAGCCTGCAAAAGGCGCTCCAGGCCGCATCCCATCCGCCGCCGGAACAGCGCGGATGAACGCGCGACAGCGTTTTGGAGTGCGGCGCTGCTGCGCCGCTTTCGGTTTGGCGCGGAGCGCCGCGGCGGGAGACGGCGCCGCGCTCCCGGATGCGCCAGCCGCGTCACAGCGGCACCCGCCGCTCCGCTCCGAACCAAAGCGCCGATAAATCGGCGCACTCCAAATGACCCCGCAGTTTCCGCGCATCTTCGCCTGGCACGTCCTGCGGAATCTCCGCCGCCACCGGCTCCTCGCGCTGCTCAATGTCCTCAGCGTCGCACTCGGCGTCGCCGTCTGGCTCGCCATCCAGATCGCGAACCACAGCGCCAGCCGCTCCTTCGCCGCAGGCATCGACCTCGTCGCCGGCAAGACGCACCTCGAAATCCGCGGCGACGTGGACGAGACGCTCTGGCCGCTCCTCGCGAAACAGCCCGGCGTGCGTGCGGCCACGGGGCTGGTCGAGGGCGTCGTCACGCTGCCGGATTTCCCCGGCGAATACCTGCGCGTCCTCGGTGTGGACCTCTTCACCGGCGAGCCATTCCGCACCTTCGAGATCGGCGCAGGCGGCGGGCGCCCCGCGCTCGAAAGCTGGATGGGCGCGCCCGGCGGCATCGCCGTCACCGCCGCCTTTGCCGGCCGATGCGGATGGAAAGTGGGCGACACTTTCCGCGCGCTCGTGAACAGCGAAATCCAGACGCTCCGCGTCGCCGCGCTCATCGACAGCGGCGACTCGCCCGCCTCCGCGCAGCCGCGTTTCGCCGTCATGGACATCGGGTGGGCGCAGGAGCTTTTTGCGAAACAGGGCCGCCTCTCCTCGATCCAGCTTCTCCTCGATGACCCGCGCCGCGCCGCCGCCGCCGCGGACGCGCTGCGCCCGCTCCTGCCGCCCGGCCTCAGCGCCGCGCCGCCGCGCCAGCGCAGCTTCCAGATCCAGAACATGCTCTCCGCCTTTCAGCTCAATCTCACCGCGCTGAGCATGGTCTCGCTCCTCGTCGGCGTCTTTCTCATCTACAATACCATCTCCGCCTCCGTCGCCCGCCGCCGCACCGAGATCGGCATCCTCCGCTCGATCGGTGCCACCCGATGGGAAGTGCGCGCGCTGTTTCTCGGCGAGGCCTGCATCCTCGGCGCGCTAGGAATCGTGGCCGGCTCCATCGGCGGCGTGGCCCTCGCCCGCGTGCTCACCGGCGCGGTCGCGAAGACCATCTCCTCGCTTTACCTCCTCCTGAGCATCGACCGGAGCTGGCTCAGCCCGGCGCAGTTTCTCACCGCCGCCGGCTTCGGCTTCGGCGCTGTGCTCGCCGGCGCCTGGCTGCCTGCGGGCGAGGCGGCAAAGATCGATCCCGTCGCAGCCCTCAGCCTCGGCGCGCACGCCGAGCGCAGCATCGCCCGCGCGCCGCGCTGGACCGGTCTCGGCATCGCCTTTCTCGCCTGCGCCGCGCTCGCCGGATGGATCGCTCTCCGCATCGGCCCGCCCGCGTGGAGCTTCGCCGCCGCGTTTTGCGTCCTCGCGGGCTTCGCGCTCTTCGCGCCCGCCGCCACGAAACGCTTTGGCGACACGGCTTCCGCGCGCATCCCGCTCGGCATCCTCTGGCGGCTCGCGGCCGACAATCTCCGCCGCTCGATCCATCGCAATGCCGTCACCGTCGCCGCGCTCGCCGCCGCCATCGCGATGATGGCCGGGCTGATGGTCATGATTCACTCGTTCCGCAGCAGCGTGGATGCGTGGATCAACCGCGGCATCGTCGCCGACCTCTTCATCGCGCCCGCGTCGAATGAAACCATCGGCCTCAGCGCCTTTGTCCCGCCTGCCGCGATCGGCTGGCTGCGCGCCCGCCCCGAGGTCGCGGGCGTGGACACGTTTCGCGAGCTGTCCGTGCAGGTCGCTGCGCGAAACGCGGAGCCGAACCTCGCGCTCCTCGCGATCGTGGAGGGCGAGTACCGGCACAACCTCACCTTCCTCGGCGGTGACGATGAGCGGAAAATGGCGCGCGTTTTCGACGAGCGCGCTGTCGCCGTGACCGAGCCGTTCGCGCGCAAGTTCGGCGTCCGCGACGGCGACCGCATCACGCTCACCACGCCGCGCGGGCCGGCGGAATTTGAAATCGCTGGCATCTACTCCGACTACACGCGTGACCAAGGCGTGATCCTCATCGCACGGCCTGCGTTCGACGCGTTCTGGAGCGATCCCGGCGTGAATTCCCTCGCCGTCTATCTCCGCCCCGGCCAGCCGTGGGAGCCGCTCGCCGACACATTTCGCGCCCGCTTCAGCCGCGAGGGCGAGTTCGCCATTTATTCCAACCGCTCGCTCCGCCAGCGCATCCTCGCCATCTTCGACCAGACTTTCGCCGTGACCTACATCCTCCGCACGGTCGCCCTCCTCGTCGCCATCGCCGGCATCTTCCTCTCGGTCACCACGCTAGTCGCCGAGCGCGAGCGCGAGATCGGCGCGCTCCGTGCCATCGGCGCCTCGCGCCGGCAGGTGCAGGCGCTGCTGATGACCGAGGCCGGGATGATCGGCCTCGTCGCCACCGCGCTCGGCCTCGCCGCCGGCGCCGTGCTGGCGATGACGCTCACCTGGATCGTGAACCCCGCCTTCTTCGGCTGGACCATCGCGCTGCGTTTCCCGTGGCCCGCGCTCGCCGCCACGCCGCTTTGGATTCTCCCCGCCGCGCTCCTCGCCGCATGGCTTCCCGCCGCGCGCGCCGCGCGCACTCCCATCGCCACAGCCGTCCGCGAAGAATGAAGGCCGTGTCCCGCTTCCTCCTGTTCATGGCGCTTTTCGCCGCCAGCCTGCTGGCTGCGGATTGGCGCCAGGCCTTGCCCGGCTGGCAGTACGAGTTTCCCCGCGACCACCGCATCCATCCGGAATTCAAAACCGAGTGGTGGTATTTCACCGGTCATCTCGCCGACGAAAGCGGACGGCGCTTCGGCTACCAGCTCACCTTTTTCCGCCAGGGTCTGCGTCCGCCCGGCGCGGCGGCGGCAGCGTCGCGCTTCGTCGTCGCGGATCTGAAGTTCGCCCACTTCGCGCTCAGCGACATCGCGGGCCAGCGCTTTCATTTCGAGCAGAAGATCGCGAGGGGAGCTTTCGGCGACGCGGGATTTGGCCCGGATGAAAAGCTCGCGTGGATCGACGGCTGGACGCTCGAACTCAAGGACGACGGCAGCTTTGCGCTCCGCGCGAAAGGCGCGAACGCCACGCTCGATCTGCGCCTCGCGAGCCGCAAACCGTGGGTCATCCACGGCGAGGA
>JAYTML010000232.1:0-4434 GCA_043728655.1 Chthoniobacter sp.
GCGGTGCCGTCGGTCGTGGCCCAATAGTTCGCGTGGTTGCGCCCGAGCGAGTGGCCGCACTCGTGGTTGAGCACGTCCATGCCGTCCCACGAGACCCACACGCTGCTGCCGCCGCCCCACGAGATGCCGCTGAGCCGCGGCCCGCCGTTCACGCGGACGATGGTGCAGGTGTACTGGTTCGAGTCGTAGCCCAGCTTTCGCGCCTCCGCGCGGGCATCGCTGTGGACGAGGCCGAGGCCGTCCACCGTGGCGTCCTTCGCGATGTACCACGCCTGCGAATGCGGCAGGACCACGAGCGGCGTAACCGTGCTCGTGGTGGTCATGCGGCCGTACGAACTTTCGAGATAGTAGCGCGCGACATTGCGCATGTCCGTGGCGCCGCTGTCCTCGGTGTTCGGCGCCTTCATCTGGTCCGGGTAGGTGATGCGGATGTAGAGGCAGCGGAAGTTGCCGATCGCGTTCGCCGCGGTGCCGGGATACGCGTCGTAGAAAAAGCCGGCGCCGCCGGGGCCGCTCGCCTGAAGCAGCGTGCGGTATTGCTCTTCGAGCACATGGACATGCGTGCCATTGCAAAGCCGGATGATCTCCTCGCCGATCTGCACCGTCGGCGTGTCGTCGGTCACCGGCGAGTCCGGCGCGGGGACCGGCGTGGTGAGATTGGACACCGGACACTTCGCCACGACCTGCGCGTCCTTCGGAATGCGCTCGCCCCTTTCGAGCTGCCGCACCGGATTTTCCGCGACTGCGAACTCGCGATCGATCGCCACGCCACGCAGCGGCACGTTTGCCTTCGAGTTCGCCGGCACCAGTTCCCCGAAAACCCGCGCCTTGAAGCTCTCGCCCTTGGGCGTTTCAAAATAGCGCAAGGTCAGCTCCGTTCCCGGCGCCAGTTCGCCCTGCGGACGCCCGCGATACACATTGAAATCCCCCGTCGCCGAAACCGGTTTCTCCAGCTCCGCGACAATCTCCGCGGGCAAATCCTGCAAAATCACCCGCGGCACCGCCTGCTCCAGCGCGCGCCGAGGATCGGTGACGATCAGCGCCTTGAATTCCGGCCGCCGCTCCGTGGCCAGCCGCAGCCCCTCCGCATTCAGACCCGCCCGGCCCGCCGCATCCGCCGCATGCCACTGCTTCGCCCACTCGTTAAAGGCGACGATCTTCCTGAAGTCAGCCTGCCGCGGAATTTCCAGCGCCGCCGCGCCAAAGTCCGGCCCCGGGACGGGTGCCTCTGCAGTCGGCGCCGGCTCCGCCGCGCGGGAGGTCTCCGCCGGTCCGCCCGGCGGGACCGTCGCCGCCCGTGCGGGCGCTGTTTCGGGGGCCGGACGCAGGGCGAAAAAAGCGAACAGCAGGAAAGCACAGACGCTGGCGGTTATGGCAAATGACCTCTTCATATAGCGAATTGCGATGAGTCGGGGGGCGCGGGGGTTTGAATCGGAAACAATGAGTATTTGGGGTGTCCTGCGACTCGGAACAGGACTGCGTAAGCAGCTCTACATCCCTCGGCCGAATGCGGCTTGTGCCCATACGCTACCCCGCAGGCCTCGGCAAGGGCGACCTGCGGTCAACGCGAATTCCATCCACCCACGGGACGGCGGGTTACGGTGATTCGTGAGGCTGAGAGGATCGCCCATCGGAACCTCCGGGGATGTCCCACAGGCTTGCCCTCACCGATTCGGTGAGCGGCGCGGTTGCGCGCCCACGCGTGTCCGCTATGGATTCCGGGCGATGCACGACCTTGGCAAACTGCTTTTCCTCATCGGCCTCCTGCTCGCCGTGGCGGGTGCGGTGATCTGGAAGACGGGCGGGCTCGGCGGGCTGGGGCGGCTGCCGGGGGATATCTTCGTGCAGGGGAAAAACTCGGCGTTCTATTTCCCGATCGTGACGTGCCTCGGGATCAGCGCGGTGCTCACGCTGGTGGCGTGGCTTTTCCGGCGGTAGCCGGGATCGGAGCGCCTCACGCGGAGGCGCCGCACACGGAGTCAGGGGAACGCGCGGGAGCGCGTCCCTCCGGTGGGTGGGGTTCCGCTCCGTTACGCCTTCCCGCTCAGGCCGAAGGCGTCGTGGGCGAGCTGGGCGGCCTCGTTGATCTTCGCCTCGTCGATGATGACGGCGGTCTTGATCTCGCTGGTGGAGATGAGCTGGATATTGATGCCGCCGGCGCTCATGGCCTCGAAAAGGCGGGCGGCGACGCCGCTGTGCGAGCGCATGCCGATGCCGACGATCGAGAGCTTCGCGATGCCCTCCTCGGTGACGATGTCCTTTGCGCCGATCTCTTTCATCACGGACTCGACGGCCTGCTGGGCCTTGGGGAGCTCGTCCTTGTTCAGCGTGAAGGAGATGTCGTTCGTGTCGCCCACGCTGTCGCTCTGCACGATCATGTCGAGGATGACATTGGTGGCGGCGAGCGCGCCAAAGATCTTGGCGGCGGTGCCGGGCCGGTCGGGGACCTGCCGGATGGTGACCTTGGCCTGGTTTTTCTCGATGCTGACTCCGCGGACGACGACGTTTTCCATATCTTCGGTTTCTTCGGTGACGATGGTCCCTGGGTTGTTGTTGAAAGAGCTGCGCACCTCGAAGACGACGCCGAATTTCTTTGCGAACTCGACGCTGCGCGACTGCATGACCTTGCTGCCGCTGGAGGCCATTTCGAGCATCTCCTCGTAGCTGATGGTGTCGATCTTCCGGGCGGTGGGGACGATGCGGGGGTCGCACGTATAGACGCCGTCCACGTCGGTGAAGATCTGGCAGACATCGGCCTTGATCGCTGACGCGATGGCGATGGCGGTCAGGTCGCTGCCGCCGCGCCCAAGCGTGGTGATGCGGCCGTCGGTGGTCTCTCCCTGGAAGCCTGCGACGATGACGATCTCGTCGTCGTTGAGGTGCGCGTGGATCTGCTTCGGCGTGATGTTCGCGATCTTGGCCTTGGTATGGACACCGTCCGTGACGATGCCGGCCTGCGCCCCGGTCAGCGACACCGCCTTTTTCCCGAGCCCATGAATGGCCATGGCCGTGAGCGCGATGGTCGTCTGCTCACCAGTCGAGAGGAGCACGTCCATCTCGCGCTCGGCGGGGTTTTTCGAAACCTGCTTCGCGAGCTTGATCAGCCCGTCGGTCACGCCGCTCATCGCCGAGACGACTACGACGACACGATGGCCGGCCTCCTGGGTGGCGATGACGCGGCGGGCGACGTTGAGGATGCGTTCGGGATTGCCGACGGAGGTTCCGCCGTATTTTTGGACGATGAGGCTCATCGGAAAAGGGGGCGCATCATTCCGCGCAGGGTGGGGTGTGTCAACAGGTGCTGACTTCTTAATCCTAATCTTAATCTTAATCCCGCCCGGAGGGCGGAACGGCCAGCCATCCCAAACCGCTGCGCGCCCCGCTTGCCGATTGAGATTAAGATTAAGATTAGGATTAAGATTACGAGCCGGTTAGCCGCCGTCCCTACGGCAGCACCTCGAACTGGCTCATCAGGCGGAAGCTCTCGTAGCGCTCGGTGACGTCGGCCTGGGTGAGGGTGCGGAGGCGCTCAAGGGAGAAGGCCTCGACATTGAAGCTGGCGAGGATGCTGCCGAAGACGACGCCTTTGCGCAGCGACTCAAAAGTGACGGTGCCGTGATCCTGCGCGGCCAGGTAGCCGGCGAGGCCGCCTGCAAAGGTGTCGCCCGCGCCGGTGGGGTCGTGGATGTCCTCGAGCGGGTAGGCGCCGCAGCTGAAGAAGCGCGCCTCCGGCCCGAAGAGCAGCGCGCCGTGCTCGCCTTTCTTGATGACGACGTAGGCGGGGCCCATCGCGCGGATTTTTGCGGCGGCTTTGATGAGGCTGGTCTCCTTGGTGAGCATGCGGGCTTCGCTGTCGTTGAGGATGAGCATGTCCACGCGGGCAATGAGGCGCAGGAGTTCTTCGAGGGCGATATTGATCCAGAGGTCCATCGTGTCGGCGATGACGAAACGCGGGCGCTGCATCTGGTCGAGGACGTGGTTCTGAAGGTTCGGCCCGATGTTCGCGAGGAGGACGTAAGGCGCGGACTGGTACCCGGCGGGGAGGACGGGATTGAAGTGCTCGAAGACGTTCAGTTCCACGCTGCGGGTCTCGCGGGTGTTGAGGTCCCACATGTATTCGCCGGACCAGCGAAAGGTTTTCCCTGGGACGGTCTGCAGGCCCTGCAAATTGATCTGGCGGGAGCCGAAATAGTCAACGTGCTCCTTGGGGAAGTCATCGCCGACGACGCCGACGAGATCCACCGGGGTGAAGAAACTGGCCCCGACCGCGGCGTAGGAAGCGGAGCCGCCGAGCAGGTCGGCGTGCTCTTCCACGGGCGTTTTGACGGTATCGAGGGCGATGGAACCAACAACAAGGACGGACATCCGCCTCAAATGCAAAACCGCCGCCGGGATGACAAGGAATAATTGGCCCCCGCCGCGTCAGCCCGTGCA
>JAYTML010000233.1:0-2446 GCA_043728655.1 Chthoniobacter sp.
CCCCATGTCGATGCCCGAGGCGGGCGACGTCGCCGCGGTGCTCGACAGCTATAATGTGATCGCCGCCCAGCAAAGCGCCGCCAAGGACGCCTACGACCTCGCGCAGGAAGCCGTCGCCACCCTCCGCCCGCCCGTGGACGCCGCGATCCTGGATGCCTGGGACGACATCGACAACGCCTACCGCCACGACGACCCCGCCAGCCTCCGCCGCAAAGCCCGCGAATGGGGCGTGACCTACAGCAACGACCCCGCCGCCCCAAGCTCCTCCTCCACCAGCTCCAGCAGCACGTCCCCCGGCGGCGAAAACCCCGCGCCGTGAACCCATCGCTAACTAACCCGGATGGGATGCACGAAAGGCGTTCGCCTTTAACTGCGAAAGGCGTCCGTCTAATACGGAGTTAGGCGCTTCACACACGCACCGTGATAGCTGATGATCTACCCAGCTAACCGCTGGCTTTTCCCCAGCGCAACCAAACCATGAATCAAAGAATCCTAGTGCGGAACATCTTGGTTGTGAGCGTGCTCTTTGTCTTCTCTAGCTGCGCAAGTCCCGCAAAAGAGAAGCGCCTTACATCCGGCGGGCCGTCGGCAGGCGCTCGAATTGGGAAAGGTGCTGTGAACGGACTTCGATACTTGGTCGGCGCACCATTTTTTGTCGGCATGGCTGTTCTCGGACCGTTAGGCGGTGCCCCGCCGTCAGCCGGCCTTGAAATGCTTCAGAAGCTCCATGATTATGAACTGCCCGACGGGCCTCCGAAGCCAGAAAGCGGGTTTCCCTCTCGTTCCCAAACTCCGTTTGGGAACGCCCCTGTCCGCGCAACTCCGTTGCCCCCGGTGAGCGCGCCCGTCCGCAACGAGCGTCCCGCCACCGAAACAGAGTTTCGCCCGCAGCGGCATTCCCAAACGGAGTAGGGGAACGAGGGGAAGGTGAAGGCAGTTAGAGCCTGTCATGCACTTTGCATGTCAGGTGGTCGGGACGATTCCTGTGTGGGGGCGGCTCTGTCCGGCTTTGCGGACGTGCCGCCGGCGGGAGCATCAGAAGGCGGCACGTCGCCAAAGCGCGACAGAGCCGCCTCTACACAGGGTCTTCCACCCAAAGTGCATGACAGGCTCTAGGCGGGAACGAGTCGGATGAGCACCAACGGTGCGCAAACAAGCCAGCCCAGGGCATCGCCCTGGGTAGAGCCAATGCATCGGGCCAAGCCCTGAAAGGGCGGCACAAGATGCCGCGCCCCTACAGGGCTGGCTCGTTTTCGCGCGCCATAACCAGGACGATGCCCTGGGCTGGCTTGTCTGCGGGCCTTTGGCCCTCCCCTCCACTCTGGCCCATCGCATCCGCCCTTTCCCCTCGTTCCGCGATGGAGTCGCGGAACGAGGCTCCGCTGCGCGAGGTTTCCGCGGGGAGAGGCTCCGTCCTTTTCCCTCCGCCTAGAACTGCGAGAGAAAGCGCAGGTCGTTGGCGGTGAAGGCGCGGATGTCGGGGGTGCCGGACATGATCATGGCGAGCCGGTCGAGGCCGAAGCCGAAGGCGAAGCCGGTGAAGCGCTCGGGGTCGAATGCGGTGTCGCCGCGGCGGGCGTTGACGCTTTCAAAGACGGCGGGATCGACCATGCCGCAGCCGGCGATCTCCAGCCAGCGGTCGCTCGCGCCGAGGGCGCGCGTCTTGATATCGACCTCGAAGCTGGGCTCGGTGAAGGGGAAGAAGTGCGGGCGGAAGCGGAACTGTGCGTCGGGGCCGAACAGCTCGCGGAAGAAGAATTCGAGGGTGCCTTTGAGGTCGGCGACGCTGACGCCTTCGGCGACGTAGAGGCCCTCCATCTGGTTGAACTGCGCGAGGTGGGTGGCATCGACCTCATCCCGGCGGTACGCGGCGCCGGGTGCGATGATGCGGATGGGCGGCGCGCACTTTTCCATGGTGCGGATCTGGATGGTGCTGGTGTGGGTGCGCAGCAGGCGGCCGTCGGGGAGGTAAAAGGTGTCCTGCTCGTTGCGCGCGGGATGGTCGGCGGGCGTGTTGAGGGCATCGAAGCAATGCCACTCGGTCTCGATGTCGGGGCCGTCGGCGAGCGCGAAGCCCATGCGGCGGAAGACCTGGATGGCGCGGTCCTGGAGCTGGGTGATGGGGTGCAGCGAGCCGGGCCGCGGGGCGGTGCCGGGCAGGGTGACATCCACGCCGGCAAAGGCGGCGGCATCGGTGTCGGCGAGGAGCGCGGCCTTGCGCTCGTCGAGCGCGGCGGTGACGGCATTGCGGACGTCGTTGAGGAGCTTACCGATGCGGGGCTTGTCGTCCTTCGAGACGTCCTTCATCCCCTTGCTCAGCGTGGTGAGCGTGCCGGACTGCCCGAGAAAGCGGATGCGCGCCTGCTCGACGGCGGCCTCATCGGCAGCGGCGGTGATCGCAGCGAGGGCCTCGGAGCGGAGTTGTTCGAGTTGGGAGTCCATGAAA
>JAYTML010000234.1:0-2373 GCA_043728655.1 Chthoniobacter sp.
CGTCTCCGTCGAGGCGCTCGGCGCGGTCGCCGGGGAAGGCTTTTCGATCCGGCTGACCGGCACGCTGCAAGACCCGATGCGCGTCTTCGTCTGCAATCCTCCGCTGACCGGAACGGTGATTCGCCGTGCGCTCAGCGGCGCGACGGCGGCGCGGTATTTTTCCGGCGAGAACCGGTTCTCGCTGCTTGTGCCGGCGGAGTTGCGCGAGGGCGTGGATATTTCCGAATGGCCGGAAATCCAGGCGGAGCCGGCGGCTCCGGCGGTCGGAAACCCACCCGCCCCGACGGGCGGAGCACCGCTGTGAGTGAGGAAAAAGCGCCCCGCCGCCGCCGCGCCGGGTTGTTCATCGGCCGCTATTTCGGGATCGCCTTCTACCTCGATGCGTCGTGGTTCCTGATCGCGGCGATCGTCACGTACTCGTTTTCGACCGGCTACTTTCCGGACCAGTTGCACCGTCCCGCCGACGCCACCACGTTCGCGCTCGGACTCACCACAGCGGTGCTTTTTTTCCTCAGCATCCTGCTGCACGAACTCGGGCACAGCCTCATCAGCCAGCGGTGCGGCATCCCGGTGCCGCGCATCACGCTGCTTTTCATCGGCGGCCTTGCGGAGATTTCGCGCGAGCCGGACGACGCCAAATCCGAGCTGAAGATCGCGCTCGGAGGCCCCGCGGTCAGCGTCTTCCTCGGGGTTTCCGCGCTTCTGGTGTCGTGGGGTTTCGCGGCGCTCGGCTGGGTGGCGGCGGCGCTCGTCTGCCAGTTACTCGCGATCACGAATCTGACGCTCGTCGTTTTCAATATGATCCCCGGCTACCCGCTCGACGGCGGGCGGGTGCTGCGCGCGCTGCTCTGGGCGCGGTCGGGCCGGCTGCGCTGGGCCACTTTCGTGTCGTCGCGCATCGGCATCGGCTTTAGCTGGGTGCTCATCTTCCTCGGCGCGTGGATGCTTCTGAAGCAGAACTGGGGCGGGCTGACATTCCTGCTCATCGGCTTCTTTCTCAAAAGCGCCGCCGAGAGCGGCTACGCGAATGCGATCCAGCGCGAGATGCTCGCCGGCGTCCGCGTGCGCGACCTGATGACGTCGAACCCCGCATCCATCCCCGACACGCTGCCGTTGAACCTCGCGGTCGAGGATTTTTTCCTCGCGGGCCACCACGTCGCCTATCCGGTCTGCACTACGGAAGGCGAGTTTCGCGGCCTGCTGAGGCTGGATTTCCTCAAAGCGATCCCGCGCGAGAAATGGCCTTACGTTTCCGCGGGTGATGTCGTCGCTGAGAAAAGCGCCGACGCCCTGCGCATCGGCGTGAACGAATCCGCCGCCCGCGCCATGCGCATGCTCCTCGCGCCCGAACTGAGCCGCCTCGCCGTCGTCGAGGACGGCAAGCTGGTCGGCATCGTCACCCGGCACGACATCCTCCACTTCATCGAGATCCACACGGAGCTGGAAGAGTAGCGCGCCGATACTGGCACCTTCGCTGGTGCGCCGGCAGAATCGATTGCGACTTCCCTCCTGTTCCCGAAGTTGCGGACCTCGGAACCTAGGACATCCAGGCCAAAACCGTGGCGCGGGATGGGGTTGGCAGAGAGGCAGGCCGTGGACCGGCGGTTGCGCGTTCCGCACGTTCCCATCCCTCCGCCCCCGGTGGTTCGCACTGCATCCGGCGCCGCGCCGCTACTCCGCTCCGGCCCCTGGAGCCCCCTTCATCGCCGCCTCGTTCCGCTCGCGGAGGCTCACCGCGCTCTTAGTGAGCGGATGGCGCGCCCCCAGCACCCTCTTTCGACCCGCCTCCGCCCGCTGCGCCATCTCCAGCGCCTCGCTGAACTTGTGCTGCATCTCCAGGCACAGGGCCACGTTGCAGCAGGACTCGAAGACGTGCGGATGCTCCGGCCCGAGCACTTCCTCGCGGAGGGACAGGATCTTGCGATGCTCGGCCTCCATGTCCTCCCATTTCCCCTGGGCCTGCACGGTCTCGGCCAGGTTGTTGCGGCAGTTCAAGGTTTCGAGGTGGCCAGCGCCGAGCGTGATCTCGATCACCGCCAGCACCGCGCGAAGCTCCTTCTCGGCCTCGGGATACCGACCCTGGGCCTGCAGCGCAATCGCCAGATTGCTCCGGCTCGCCAGGGTGTCCATATGCTCCTTGCCGAGCACGCGCTCGCGCACCTTTAGCACCGCCCGGTGCTCCCGCTCGGCCTCGGTGTGCTTGCCCTGGTCATCCAGCGCATTGGCCAGATTGCTGCGGCTCTCCAGGGTTTCCGGGTGCTCCGCCCCGAGGACGCGCCTCTCGACGGCCAGCAACTGCCGCTGCTCGCGCTCCGCCTCGGCCGGTTTGCCTTCCTTGGCCAGCATGAGGGCCACATTGCTCCGGGCCGCCAG
>JAYTML010000235.1:0-4456 GCA_043728655.1 Chthoniobacter sp.
GCTCCCCGGCATCGAGCTGTGGATCATCGGCCGCTGGCCCGCGGAGATTCAGTGGAAAAGCGCGCGCACTTTTCCGCCGGCCCGCGGTGCGGCGCTCGGCGCGCTGCTCCGGCAATGCCACCTCTACGTCACCGCGTCGCTGCACGAACCGGGCGGGATGCACTTCATCGAGGGGCTGCAATGCGGCCTGCCGCTGATCTACCACGAGGACGGCGGCGGCATCGTGGAACTCGGACGCCGCTACGGCATCGGCTTCCGCGACAACGGCGTCGCCGCGCTCGCCGAAGCCCGCAGCCGCTATGCGGAACTGCGCCGCGCGGTCATTGCCGAGCCGCCCTCCGGCGACTTCATGTGCCTGCAATACCGCCGCCTCATCCAGCAGTGCCTTGCGAGCTGAACCCGCCGACACGCCTTTGGGCCAGCCGATCATTTTTCTGAAAACCGGCTTGTTCTCCCATGTGAATGAGAACGTCCGGGCGATCCTCGCGCGCGAGTTTCCCGAGCATCCGCTGCGCGTCATCGACGTCATGAACGATGTGCTGAAGCGCCGCCCGGCCGCTTATTTTCAGGCGCTCGCGGACGCGCTGCGGATTTATCCGCGCCACGTTTTCGGACAGCGGCGGAAGCCGACGGACTTCATCCTGCGCACGCCCTCGGCCTTTCGCGCGATCAAGGCGTGGAGCGCCGCGAACGTCGATCCGGCGCAGACCGCGTTCACCTTTCAGACGCAGTCGCTCTTCGATGCCGGGCGCGAGGGCGTGCCGCACTTCGTCTATACTGACCAGGCGTGCCTCGCGAACCGCCGCTACCCCGTGCCTGTCCATCCCGAGCTGCTCGACCCGCGCTGGCTTGCCGTGGAGAAGACGGTCTATGAATCCGCGCGCGTCACCTTTACCACGAGCCGCTTCGCCGCCCGCTCGCTCGTGGAGGACTACGGCGTCGCGGCGGAGCGCGCCGAGTGCGTGCATTCCGGCGCGAACGTCATTCCCGACGCGCTGCCCGCGGAGAAGCCGTTTCGCGGGGTCGTGCTCTTCGTCGGCATCGACTGGCAGCGAAAGGGCGGGCCGGACCTGCTCGCCGCCTTCGAGCGCGTGGCGGAGGCGCACCCGGCCGCGCGGCTCCGCATCGTCGGCTGCTCACCCGCCGTGACGCACCCGCGCATCGAGACCTTTGGGCGGCTTTCGCTCGACGAAACTGCGCGACAGTTCGCCGAGGCGGACATCTTCTGCCTGCCCAGCTACCACGAGCCGTCTGCCTTCGCGCTCGTGGAGGCGCAGCTCCAGGGGCTGGCCGTCGTCGCGACCGATGTCGGAGGCTCCCCTGATCGGATGATCGCCGGGGAGACGGGATTTCTCGTGCCTCCCGGCGATGTCGCCGCGCTCGCCGAGGCACTTGGCCGCCTGCTTTCCGACCCGGCGCGCTGCCGTGCGATGGGAGTGGCGGCGGCGAAATTCGCGCGTGAAACCTTCACATGGGAAGCGACTGGGCGGCGCATCGCCGCGCGCATCCGCGCCTGTCTCACCGAGCGATGATCCGCGTTCACTTCACGACCGGCGAGGAATCCGGCTGGGCCATTGACGAGGATCTGCGCCTGCTCCGCGGCTCGCTCGATGGAGTCTGCGAAAGCACCTCGCTCGCCCGCGCGGATGCCGTGCATGCGGTGTGGTGGCAGCGGCTCCTGCGCTTCTCGCGCCGGGATTTTCGCGGAAAGCATGTGCTCTGCTACGCGGACAATGCGCCGTTCATTTACGCGAGCGGGCCGGAGTTTCTAAAGGCGCGGGAGCTCGTCACGCTTTGGATCGGGCGCTCGCGCGAGGCCATCGCGCAGTTTGCGGCGCTGGGCATCGAGAGCCGCTTCGCGCCTTACACATTCGATCCCTCCATTTTCCGCCCGCTCTCGACGGACGATGCGGAAGTGCGGGCGCTCGTCGCGAAATGGCGCATCCCGACTGACAAATACCTCATCGCGAATTTCCATCGCGACACCGAGGGCGGCGACCTGCGCTCACCGAAGCTCCAGAAGGGGCCGGACGCCTTTCTCGAGATCGTCGCCCGGCTGCACGATGAGGGCGCGGACATCCACGTCCTGCTCGCCGGGCCGCGCCGGTTTTACCTCCGCACTCAGCTCGCGGCGCGCGGCGTGCCGTTCACTTTCATCGGCGAGGAGACGGACGGGCGCGACGATCTCGGCGTCAATATCCTCCCGCGGACGGCGCTCAACGTCCTCTACAACATCGCCGACCTGCACCTCATCAGCTCGCGCTGGGAGGGCGGACCGCACTCGGTCCTCGAAAGCGCCGGGGCGCGCTGCAAGGTCATCAGCACCGCCGTCGGCATCGCGCCGGACGTGCTCGCGCCGGAGTGCATTTTCTCCGGCGTGCTCGACGCCTGCGAAATCGTGCGGCGCGATCTGCGCGAGGACTTCCTCGGCGCGCTCACTGAGACGCATTTCGCGCGCGCCCACGAGCATCACACCGAGCCCGCACTGCGGCGCCATCTCGCGGAAATCTACCGCTCGCTGGAGCCGCTGCCCGGCTCGCGCGGCGGAATGCTGGCCACGCTCGCGGCCTCGGCGCGGCACTTTGCCGACCGCGTGCGCAGCCGCTTTCCCGCACGGGTCGCGCCGCTTTCCATCGCCATCCTCGACCGGCCCGCCGTCAGCCCGATGCTCGCGCAGATCGGCCGCGAGCTGGAGAAGCGCGGCTGCAACGTCTCGCGGAACGAGCTGCTCCCGGCGACGAATGGCGTCCTCCTCGGCGCGCTCGCATCGGATGATCCGCTCGCCGCCGCGTTGCGCGGCCGCGCAGGGATTCCCGTCATCGGCTTCCTCGACGAAGCCGACTCGCCTCGCCGCACGCTCGACACCTGCACGGTCCTGCCGTCACTCGACGCGCTCGACGACCTCCGCAAACGCCAGGCGCTGCCCAGGCGCGCGTTCGTCCTTTCGCCGCCTGCGCCTTCCGAAACTGGCGAACGCGGGGAACCGCTCGTCGTACCGCCCGGCGATGCGTGGGCTGCGGCGCGTATCGTCCAGGCACTCGCGCAGGGCCGGCCAGTGCTCTATCCGGCCGACTCGCACTACCAGTGGCTCGTGTGGTTCGGCGGGCTGGCCTACCGCTCGGACGCGGAGCTGGCGCAAAACCTCGACACACTCCGCGCCCACTCCGCAATGTTTGCGCGGATGCTCCCGCCCGCCGCCAGCCCGGCGGCGGCCGAGCTTCTCGTGCGGCTCATCCATGTCTGCCGCGATATTTTGCATGATGAAAACCGATCCTGAAATCTCCGGCGAAACGCGCCGCGCCGGCCCGCTGCACGGCGCCGGCTGCGCGTGAATGTCGTGCTGAAGGATCGCCTCGCGCGGCTGCTGCCGCATCCCGTCCGCCGCGGGCTACGCTCGCTGCTCGACTGGCCGGGGCACCGGAGGTTCGCGCGTGCTCTCCGCGCTTCGGGCTTCCGGCGGGCCGAGGGCGGGCCGGTGCTGAACTACGGCGCGGCGCTCCCGCGTGAAGCCGGGGCCGTGGTGCATGGCGGGCGGGTGAAGCTCACGCATCTCGACCGCGCCTATCCGGAAAGCGCGGACGCTTTCAACCTGCTCTACCTCGTGAGCAGCGCGATCCCGCCGCATGCGCGGGAGCTGGTGAGTTTCGCGAAGGAGCGCGGGGTGAAGTTCGTCTGGAATCAGAACGGCGTGGGCTTTCCCGGCTGGGCGCGCGGGGAGGCCGAGGACTTCAACGGGCCAATGCGCGCGCTCCGGCGGCAGGCGGATTTCATCGTCTATCAAAGCCGCTTTTGTCAGGAATCGGCCGAGCGCTTTCTCGGGCCGGCGCCGTGCGTGAGCGAGGTGATCTGCAATCCGGTGGATCTCGCGCAGTTCCGCCCGGCGGCGGCAGCGCCGGATCTGGAAACGTGGCGGCTGCTGGCCGCGGGCACGCACATGGAAGCGGAGCGCGTGACGCTCGCGATCGAGACGATCGCGGAGCTGCGGAGGCGCGGACGGAGCGCGGAGCTGACGGTCGCCGGGCAGTTTCGCTGGCCGCGCGCGGAGGCGGAGGTGAAGGCGGCGCTGGTGCGTGCGGGTGTGGCGGAGTGGGTGCGGCTGCGGCCCGCGTATTCGCAGACGGAGGCGGTGGAGCTGATGCAGCGCAGTCACGCGCTGGTGCATCTCAAGTATCACGACCCCTGCCCGACCGTGGCGATCGAGGCGATGGCCTGCGGCGTGCCGGTGATCGCCACGCGCAGCGGTGGAATGCCGGAGCTGATCGGCGAGGATGGCGGGGAGCTTCTGCCGGTGCCGATGAGCTGGGAAACGCGGCATTATCCCGGCGCGTCGGGCGTCGCGGATGCCGTCGAGAGGATCATGGCCGGCTGGCCGCAGCGAAGCGCCGCGGCGCGGGAGCGGACCGAGCGGATGTTTGGCCACGAGGCGTGGGTGCGGCGGCACGGGGAGATTTTCCGC
>JAYTML010000236.1:0-3879 GCA_043728655.1 Chthoniobacter sp.
CCAGGAGCGGCTGCAAAAATGGCGGGCCAATCCCGAAGGGGAGATGCCGAGGATGCCGGAGTTAAACCCGCCTGGCGGTCCAGAGGCGTCGCGGCGCGAGGCCCGGCCAGATGGTGAGGCGAGAGGCGATCGGCGGCCCGACGGTGAGGCGAATGAACGGAGGCGCGACGGCGAGGGGCGCGGTGAACGCCGGCCGGATGGCGAGGTGAGGGAGCGGCGGCCGGATGGCGAAGCGGGAGAGCGGCGGACCGAAACGCGGACATCCTCGACGGCGAAAGTGGTGATGAAGGACGACAGCGGGGAAATCGAGGTCACGGTGACAGACGGCCGGCGTCATCTCGTGGCGAAGAATGCGAAGGGCGAAACGGTTTTTGACGGCCCGATTAACACACGGGAACAGATGCAGGCGCTGCCGGAGGAGCTTAGGAAAAAGGTCGAGGGCGTGCGCGTACAGGCGCGGGATGGGAGAGCCGGCGCGGAGGCTCCGCGCCGGGCGGACGGGGATCGGGAGGGGCGGTAGGAATCGCTGTTTGCGCGACGCCGTCCGCGTGCTTTTCGAGAGGCTGCTAAGCGGTGCGGCCGCAGCAGTTCTTGAATTTCTTTCCGCTGCCGCAGGGGCAGGGATCGTTGCGGCCGACTTTGGAGGGATCGATCTGCGGGGCGCGGTGGGAGATGGCGTCCGCCATGGTGGGCTCGGGCTCCTCGGGGAGGGCGTGGCGGGCGGGAGCGGGTGCGGTGCCGCCGCCGTGCTCGGTCTGCTGCGCGCCGGTTTCGTCGGCGTGGATGAGGAACTGCGGGAGGCTTTGCAGGAAGGCGCCGAAGGCTTCGAGGTTCGCGGTCGAGCGGAAGAGATTGTGCAGCACTTCGTTTTTGATCGCCTCCATGAGGAGCGTGAACATGTCGAAGGCCTCGGTCTTGTATTCGACGAGCGGATCCTTCTGCCCGTAGGCGCGCAGATAGACGGCCTCGCGGAGGGAGTCCATCGAGTAGAGATGCTCCTGCCAGAGCCGGTCGATGGCGTTGAGGAGGATGTTGCGCTCGAGGTATTTCACGGCCTCGGCGGGCTCGTGGGAGCACTTGAGCTCGTAGCTCTTTTTCACCCGCTCGATCAGATACTGTGCGATTTCATCCGCCTTCTTGTTGTCGAGCGCCGCGGCCTCGGCGGTGAGGCCGAGGGGAAAGGTGTTGTTCACCCAGGTGAGCAGGCCGGCGGGATTCTTTTCGGTGCCGTCCGCGGGCATGAACTCGGCGACTTTGAGCGGGATGTTTTCGTCAACGACCTCGTAGAGCAGGGGACGGGGCTCCTCGCTGTGGATGGTGTCGTTGCGCCAGCCGTAGATGACTTCGCGCTGCTTGTTCATCACGTCGTCGAAATCGAGCGAGCGTTTGCGCTGCATGTAGTTGCGCTGCTCGACGCGCTTCTGTGCGGTTTCGACGGACTTGTTCAGCCACGGATGCTCGAGTTCCTGGCCTTCCTCGAGCCCGAAGCGCTCCATCATTTTCGTCATGCGGTCGGCGGCGCCGAAGTTGCGCATGAGGTCGTCCTCGAAGGACACATAGAAGCGTGAGAGGCCGGGGTCGCCCTGGCGCGCGCAGCGTCCGCGGAGCTGGCGGTCGATGCGGCGGGACTCGTGGCGCTCGGTGCCGAGGACGTAGAGGCCGCCGACTTCGACGACGCCGGGGCCGAGTTTGATGTCGGTGCCGCGGCCAGCCATGTTCGTGGAGATGGTGACGGTGCCCGGCTGGCCGGCGCGGGTGATGATCTCGGCTTCCTGGAGATGGTATTTCGCGTTGAGGACGGCGTGCGGGACTTTCTCGCGCTTGAGCATGCGCGAGAGGACCTCGCTCGACTCGACGCTCGCGGTGCCGACGAGCACGGGCTGCTGGCGGGCGTTGGCGGCGGTGATCTCCTTGACCACGGCGTTGAATTTCTCGCGCCGCGTCTTGTAGATGAAATCGTTCATGTCCTTGCGGATGCATGGCTGATTTGTCGGGATGACGGCGACGTCGAGCTTGTAGACGTCGTGGAATTCATTCGCCTCGGTCTCGGCGGTGCCGGTCATGCCCGCGAGCTTTTGGTAAAGGCGGAAGTAGTTCTGGATGGTGATCGTCGCGAGCGTCTGGGTCTCGCGGTCGATCTGTACGCCTTCCTTGGCCTCGACGGCCTGATGCAGGCCGTCGCTCCAGCGGCGTCCGGTCATTTTGCGGCCGGTGTTTTCATCGACGATGACGATCTTCCCTTCGTCCACGACGTATTGGACGTCTTTTTCGAAAAGGCAGTAGGCGCGCAGAAGCTGCGAGATGTTGTGGATGCGCTCGGACTGGTGGTCGCAAAAGGCCTGACGCTTGGATTTCTCCTCGATCTTCTGCGCGTCGGAAAGCGTGGTGTCCTGGTCGATCTCGGCGAACTGCGTGATGAGATCCGGCAGCACGAAGGTGTCGGGATCGTCCGGGTTCATGAACAGGCGGCCCTGCTCGCTGAGGTCGGCCTCATGGGCGCGCTCGGACACAACGAAGAACAACTCCTCCTTGAGCGCGAAGAATTCCTCCTTCCGCGTGTCGCCGAAATAGGACACCTCGGTCTTGTCGATGACACGGCGGCGCTCGTGATCCTCCATCATGCGGAGAAAGCCTTTGTTGCGCGGCTGGCCGAGCTTCACTTTCACCATGAGGGGCCCGGCCGCGTCGTTCTTGCCCTCTTTAAAAAGCTCATCGGCCTCGGAGACGAGGCGGTTGCAGAGCAGTGTCTGCTTTTTCACGAGCTGTTCGACGAGCGGCTTGAATTTGTCGTACTGATGCGTGGAGACGGTCGCGGGGCCGCTGATGATGAGCGGGGTGCGCGCCTCGTCGATGAGGATGGAATCGACTTCATCGACGATGGCGTAGTGGTAGCCGCGCTGGACCTGCTGCTCCTTGGAGGTGGCCATGCCGTTGTCCCGGAGGTAGTCGAAGCCGAACTCGGAGTTCATGCCGTAAGTGACGTCGCAGTAGTACTGCGCGCGGCGCTCGTCGGGATACTGGTCGTGCTGGAGGATGCCGGTGGTCAGGCCGAGGAAGCCGTAGAGCTGGCCCATGGTCTCGCCGTCGCGGCGGGCGAGGTAGTCATTGGTGGTGACGAGGTGGGTGCCGCGTCCGGTGAGCGCGTTGAGGTAGAGCGGGAGCGTAGCGACGAGCGTCTTGCCCTCGCCGGTGGCCATCTCCGCGATCATACCGCGGTGCAGGCACATGCCGCCGATGAGCTGCACGTCGAAGTGGACCATGTTCCAGGTGTAGGGCTGGTCGCAGACCGTGAAGGTCTTTCCCACGAGACGGCGCGCGGCGTTTTTCACGGCGGCGAAGGCCTCGGGCAGAAGGTCGTTCAGCACGCGCTGCTGCTCGTCGGGGTCGTCGATTTTCGAGAGCTGCTCCTTCCACGCGGCGGTCTTGGCGCGGAGTTGGTCGTCGCTGAGCTTCTGGTATTCGGCCTCCAGTTCGTTGATGCGCGCTACGGTCGGTGTGAGCCCCTTCACCATGCGGGTGTTTTTGGAGCCGATGACCTTTTTGATGAGCCAGTTGATCATGGTGGAAAGAAGTCGGGAGTCGGTGCGCGCGGGCGGGGTCTTTGGAAAACGGGAGCGGGACGTTACGTGGGAGTGTCTGTCGTGAAAACTGAAATCTCAGGGGTCTTCTCGGCGCATTCCGGGCGGGTGTCCGGCCTGCTGCGGCGAGGGGGGGCGGCTATTTGCTTCCCGGCTTCACGGCAGTGCTGCCGGCGAGGTCGGGCGGGAGATTGCCGGGCTCGAATGTCTCCACGTCGAGCTGGGTGAGCGGGACAAAGGGGCAGCCGAAGTCCGGCAGTTTCCCGCCGCTCCGGTCCACGATCGCGGCGACGGCTGCGAC
>JAYTML010000237.1:0-3175 GCA_043728655.1 Chthoniobacter sp.
ACGATGTCGTAGCCCTTGGCGTAGTCGGCGTTGCCGAGGATGGCCAGCGGGGGCTTGGTGCTCTTGTCGTCGGTGTGGACCTGGTCGACGACGATGTTGGCGCGGGCCTCGAGACCGGTCTTCAGGATGTCCTTCTGCCTGGCGTAGTCATGGCAGCAGCCGCCGGTGAGCAGGAGGGCGCGGAGCGGCTTGGGCGCATCGGCGGCCGGACTGGAGACGGGCGACAAGATGGCGGCGAGGACGAGGGCGGAGGCGAAGGCGGCGATTTTCATGATGGTGGATGTGGGCGGTGACCGGACGCTAACGACCGGACGCCGCTTCAGGCAAATGGGATTACCGCTTAGCCCCTCAATCAAGCGGGTTCCGCAACGCGAGGGCGGACAGCAGGCCAGTCGCCAAGAATGGTGGTCGAAGGATTGGGTCCAAGCGTTGCTCAACGGCGGTGACGTCCTCGTCATGGCCATGCCGACCCATCGCCAGGGCTCGCCGTGGTTCGTCCGGAAATTCTTCGAGATGACTCCCGGCTGCGCCATCTGGGGCAAGCCGGCCGCCGCTTTCGCCGTTTGAGCGACGAATTCGGTTTCGACTGCTTTCCTCCCGACGCCCCGATGTTTCGCTTTGCCGAAATGCTTCCCGGGGTTGATCGGGTCCATTCCCGCGCTGTCTTGAGCCAAGCAGGGACAAGCTCCTCCCGCCCCGAGCAACTGGCCCATCGGCGGTTCGACACCCGTAGAAATGAAAAGCCCGCCCCGATTGTTCGGAGCGGGCTTTGAAACATGGCGGAGCAGCAGCTCCGTCCTGCCAGTAAAGGATCAGCCTTTAAGCTGCTTCACCTTGGTCCACTTCTTGGACTTGGCGGAAGCCAGCACGGCGTCCACGACGTAGTCGGTGGCGAGGCCGTCCTTGAAGTCGGGTTTGCAGCCCTTGCCGCTTTCGAGGCCGCGCACGAACTCGACCATCGCGTGGATGAAGCTGTGCTCGTAGCCGAGCTGGAGGCCGGGCACCCACCAGTTGCCGGTGTAGGGATGATCGCCGTCGGAGACGTGCACGCTCTTCCAGCCGCGCTCCTGGCTTTCGTCGGTGTAGTCGAAGATCTGCAGGCGGTGGAGGTCGTGGAGATCCCACTTGAGCGACATGTTCGCGCCGTTCACCTCGAAGGTGTAGAGCGCCTTGTGGCCGCGGGCGTAGCGGGTGGACTCGAAGGTCGCGAGCGAGCCATTCGAGAAGCGGGCGAGGAAGGCGCAGGCGTCGTCGATGCCGACTTTCTCCATCTTGCCGGTGAGGGCGTGCTTGCGCTGTTTGACGAAGGTCTCGGTCATCGCGGTGACGTTCTCGATGTTGCCATTGAGCCAGATCGCGGTGTCGATGCAGTGCGCGAGGAGGTCGCCCGTGACGCCGCTGCCGGCGGCCTTGGCATCGAGCCGCCAGAGGCCCGCGCCGCCCTGCGGGAGGTCGGCGTTGATTGTCCAGTCCTGGAGAAACTTGGCGCGGTAGTGGAAGATCTTCCCGAGCTTTCCGGAGTCGATGATCTGCTTCGCCAAAGTAACAGCGGGTACGCGCCGGTAGTTATACCAGACCATGTTAGCCACGCCGGCTTTCTCGATGACATCCACCATTTTCTCACCCTGTTTGCCGTCGAGCGAGAGCGGCTTTTCGCACATGACCATCTTGCCGGCCTTTGCGGCGGCGATGGCGATCTCGGCGTGCGAGTCATTCGGCGTGCAGATGTCGATGAGGTCGATGTCGTCGCGCGCGATCATCGCCTTCCAGTCGGTCTCGGTGGACTGCCAGCCCCATTTTTCGCAGTAGGCGTTGAGCTTTTTCTGGTCGCGGCCGCATGCGGCTTTCAGGACGATCTCGTACGGGAGGTCGAAGAAATGCGGGGCCTTGGTGAAGCCGTTCGCGTGGGTTCGGCCCATGAAGCCGTAGCCGATGATGCCGACGTTGAGTTTGGGTTTGGTGCTCATTGGAAAGTGAAGTGTTGAGTGAAGGAGTTACCAGCCGTGGGCGGCGCGGACTTTGATCATGACGTCGAGGATGGCGTTCCATGTCTGCGCCTGCTCGAGCTTCGCATTTGGGAACATGCAGCCGTCCCAGCAGATGTGCTGGATGCCGCGGGCGGCGGCGTCTTTGAGCCAGTAGCCGGCGCATTTCACGATATCGAGTTTGCCATTCGGATCGTCGGCGGGGCAGTGCTTGCCGGTCTTGTCGTGGTCGCCGGCGCCGTGGACTTCGCCGTCGTTTTGCGCGACGTGAAAATCCATCGTCCACGGGCGCAGCTTGTCGGTCATCTTGGCGTAAGCGGCCCAGAACTCGGCGTCGCTCGCGCCGTCCTTGATGAGCGCGTGCTCGGGGGCGTTGTAGCCGAGGAGATAGAGGTAGGTGTGCGCGAGGTCGGCCTGAAAGCCGACCGTCTTCGGCATGCCGACGGCTTCGAGCAGGTCGAGCATGTCTTTCCACGAGTGCATGCCCGCCCAGCAAATCTCCCCCTCGGCGGCGAGACGCTCGCCGTGCGCTTCGGCGATCTTTCCCGCCTCGCGGAATGTCTCGGCGATCTTCGCTGTGTTGGCCGTGGGATTCTCGGCCCACTTGTTCACGCCGAACTCCGCGGAGTCGATGCGGATGACGCCGTACTTTCGCACGCCGTGCTTGTTAAAGATGCCCGCAATGCGGCAGGCCATCTTCACGGCGCTCAGGAATTTCTCGCGCTGCGCCGCGTCGCCCATCGCCGAGTCACCGATCGTCCCGCCCCAGACGGGCGCGACGAGCGAGCCGACGTTGAAGCCTTTGCCCGCGATGAGATCGGCGATCTTCATCAGCTCGTCGTCGCTCGCCTCGGGATTCGTGTGAGGGAGGAAAAGAAAGTAGTCGATGCCCTCGAATTTCTGGCCGTTCACGCTGGCCGCGGCGGTGAGGTCGAGCATGCGCTCCAGGCTGATTGGCGGCTCCTGGCCTTCGGCGTCTCCTTTGCCGACGAGACCGGGCCACATGGCGTTGTGCAGTTTGGGAAGGGTGTGGGTGCTCATGGAGTTTTGCGGGGTTGGCCCTCCTGCCGCGCGCCCGTTTCTGCCGGGGAAAATCCGCGAGGGGAGGAGCGCGAAGTGGTGTGCCTAAAAGCCCCGGCAGCGACAAGTCCCTTTTCGGGGGTCCGCCAAAATTTCCCCTTATTGACCGC
>JAYTML010000238.1:0-5383 GCA_043728655.1 Chthoniobacter sp.
ATCGCCCAAATCGCCGACGCCCTCGCCGACGCGAAGATGGAACTGTGGTTCATGGTCTCGCTCGGCGAAGACTTCGAAACCTTCGACATCCCGGCGCTGGTGCTCACGGTCGATCGTTTCATCGCCGTCCTGCATGACGAGAACTCCGAGAGCGATGCACCCGGCCCGATCGCCTCGCAGACGTGGATGGAGGGCTGGATGGACGTCATCACCAAGGCCGACTCCCAAGGCCACTGGCTGTACGGCGAGCCGGCGCAGTGGATCGGCCTGCTCGGCGCGTATGCCTACGACTGGAACACGACGACCAAAAAAGCCGAGACCATCGGCTTCAAGGATGCGATGAGCCGCGCGAGCTACGCCGGGGCGGATCAGGATGCGGAAAAGGTCACCGTCGCCGCGCCGGACTACAACGGGCAGTACGAATACTCCGAGCCCGCCGGCGAACACAGCGTCACCTTTCTCGACGCGATCTCGTTTCACAATCAACTCCGCACCGTACGCGCAGCTCGCTTCGGCGGCCTCGGCATCAGCCGGCTCGGCACGGAGGACCCTCAGATCTGGGAGGTCATGGAAATGCGCGGCCCGCCCGGCATCGGCGCGCTCCGGGCGCTCGGCCAGCTCAAGACCAATCTCAGCGTGACGAACGTCGGCCGGGGCGAGGTCGTAACCGTCGATCTCACGCACGACGACGGCACGCGCGCCGTGAAGCTCGGGCCCGACGGCTTGCTCAGCGCGGAGTACACCGACTTCCCCACCTACCCGATCCTCTTCCATCAGGGCGCGGGCGCGGAGCATCACGCCGCGATCACTTTCGACGACGGACCCGACCCTGAGTGGACGCCCAAGATCCTCGACATCCTCAAGGAGCGCGGGGTAAAGGCGGCCTTTTTCCTCGTGGGACAAAACTGTGAAGACCACCCGGGACTCGTCCGGCGGATCCTCGCGGAGGGCCATGAAATCGGCAACCACACCTACTCCCATCGCAATCTCGCAGTGATGTCCGGCTGGCAGATGCAGCTCGAGCTCGACGCCACGCAGCGCCTGATCCAGAGCATCACCGGACGCTCCACCTCGCTCTTCCGCCCGCCCTACAACGCCGACTCCAACCCGACCGACCTTTCCGAACTCGCCCCGCTCAAGCTCGCCGAAGACCTCGGCTACACGATCGTCCTCGAAAAGATCGACCCGCAGGACTGGGCGCGGCCCGGCGCCGCGGAGATCGTCCAGCGCGTGAAGGATCTGCGCGCCGAGGGAAACATCATCCTGCTCCACGACGCGGGCGGGGATCGCTCGCAGACCGTCGAGGCGCTGCCACAGATCATCGACTACCTGCATGCCCGCCGCGACAGCATCGTCTCGCTCGGCGAACTGCTGAATATCCCGCGCGACGACCTGATGCCGCCGCTCGACAGGACACACCAGCCTGTCGAGCGCATCGTCGCGAGCACCGGATTCCGCGCGTGGCACGCCGTGGTCGAGTTCTTCTGGGCCTTCATGATCGTGTCCACGGGGCTGGTCGTCGTCCGCACGCTCGTCGTCGCGTGGCTCGCGCACCGGCACCACCGCGATGCGCGCAAATCCGCCATGCGCCAGGAACCGTCGTCACTTTTCACCCCCCCGTTGAGCGTCGTGATCGCCGCATACAACGAGGGCAAGGTCATTGCGCAAACCCTGCAGTCGGTGTTGCGGACGGATTACGAGGGCGAGATTGAAATCGTGGTCGTGGACGACGGCTCGAAGGACAACACGGCCGATGAGGTCGGGCGCGTCGCGGCCACCGAACCCCGGATTCGTCTGATCCAGCAGGCAAACGCCGGCAAGTCCGCCGCGCTGAGAAACGGCGTGGCGCGGGCGCGGCACGGCATCGTGGCCTTTCTCGATGCGGACACGCAGTTTGAGCGCGGCACGCTCCGCGCCCTGGTGCAGCCGCTGGCCAATCCGCTCACCGGCGCGGTCAGCGGCAATGCGCGCGTCGGCAATCTGCGCACCTTCGTCGCCCGCTGCCAGAGCCTCGAGTACATCTGCGGCTTCAATCTCGACCGCCGCGCCTACACCGCGAGCAACTGCATCACCGTGGTCCCGGGCGCCATCAGCGCCCTGCGCAAAAGCGCGATCGCGGCGGCAGGCGGATTTTCACACGACACGCTCGCCGAGGACACCGACCTCACCCTTACGCTTCACCGCCTCGGCTACCATATCGACTACGCGCCGCACGCCGTGGCGCACACGGAGGCTCCCGAGACTTTTTCCACGCTCGCAAAGCAGCGTTTTCGCTGGGCCTTTGGGACGATGCAGTGTCTGTGGAAACATCGCGATCTCGTCTTCAATCCACGCTTTCCCGCGCTTGGCTGGTTCAGCCTGCCAAACATCTGGTTCATGCAGATCGGCCTCGTCGCGGTCACGCCGCTCGTCGATGCCATCCTGCTCTACTCCCTCATCCTCGGCCATGCCGCCGGCATCTGGTACTGGTTCGTCGCCGTGCTTGGCATGGACGTTTTTCTCGCACTGCTCGCCTGCTGGATGGAGCGCGAGCCGCTGCGCCGCGCATTCCTCATCCTGCCGATGCGCTTCATCTATCGCCCGCTGCTCGCTTGGGTCATTTGGAAATCCATTTTCCACGCGGTGAAGGGCGCCTTTGTTACCTGGGGAAAACTGGAACGCACCGCCAGCGTGCCGAGCAGGGCGTAGCATTTTCGATTTTTGATTTTGGATTCTCGATTTCCCGTCCGCTCGATCCTTGTCCTCGCCCTGGCAGTTTTCGCCACTGCGTGCAAACCCGCCCCCGGATCGAGCCCGGCGGCCAATCGAGAATCGAAAACCGAGAATCGAACATTAGTCATCCCCGCCCACGGCGCCTACACCGGCGCGTACATGGACTGGGGCGAAAAGGAGGACGGCGTGACGCTGGAAGGCATCGAGCAGTTCGACAAGCTGGTCGGCAAACACCAGGCCATCGTCGCCAGCTCCAGCTACTGGGGCGAGCAGACCTTTCCCGAGGCGAATGTCCGCATCATCGCCGCACACCATTCCGTGCCGCTCATCTTCTGGTCGCCGTGGGACCGCCCATACGTCGAGGGCCGCGGGCCGGACAAATACTCCATCACCAGCATCATCGACGGAGCGCATGACGCCTACATCGACATGTGGGCGGACAAGGCGCGCGAGTTTGGCGAGCCGATGATCGTCTCCTTTGCCAATGAGATGAACGGTTCCTGGTTCCCCTGGAGCGGCCTGCACTACGGCGGCGACACAATGGTCGAAGGCACCAAGCCGCCGAACGAGCGCTACGTCGGCCCCGAAACATTCAAAAAGGCCTACCGACACGTAGTTGATCGGGTCCGCGCGCGCGGTGCTAAAAACGTCCAGTGGGTGCTGCACCTCATGAATTACTCCCTCCCCCAGGAGGAGTGGAACCTCGCGGTGCAATACTACCCCGGCCCCGAGTACTGCGACTGGCTCGGCTTCAGCCTCTACGGCGCTCAGTTTGCCGACGATGAATGGGCGCCCTTCTTTCCCCTCTTCGACTGGCCATACGAGGAACTGCGCCGCATCGATGCCAGCAAGCCCGTCATGGTCTGCGAGTGGGGCGTCGGCGAATTCCCCGGCAAAGGCAGCAAGGCCGGCTGGATTCGCGACGGCTTCCGGTGGATGAAAGACCCGCGCTATCCGAACCTCAAGGCCTGCGTCTTCTGGCACGAGCGCTGGCAGAACGAGGACGGCCGCTACAGCAACCTCCGCGTGAACTCCACGCCCGAATCGCTCGAAGCCTACCGCGAAGGCGTCGCCGATCCCTTCTACCTCGGCGAGCCGGTGATCGAGCCGGTGAAATCCCAAGCCGGGAAGGCCAAATGAGAGAATGGCCTTGCCCGCTCCGGTCGCATTCCTAAAGTCCCGCCATGCCTGAAATCACCCCGGCCTCATACGACTCGAAGATCGAGGGAAACATCATTTTCACCCAGGTCGATGCCGCGATGAACTGGATGCGGAAGAATTCGCTGTGGCCGATGCCGATGGGTCTGGCGTGCTGCGCGATCGAGCTGATGGCGGCGGGCGCATCGCGTTTCGACATCGCACGGTTTGGTGCGGAGGTGATGCGTTTCTCACCCCGGCAGAGCGACGTGATGATCGTGGCGGGGACGGTGACATACAAAATGGCGCTCGCCGTGAAGCGCATCTGGGACCAGATGCCGGAGCCAAAGTGGTGCATCGCCATGGGCGCATGCGCCTCAAGCGGCGGCATGTATCGCAGCTACGCGGTGCTCCAGGGGATCGACCAGCTCATCCCGGTGGATGTGTATATCAGCGGCTGCCCGCCTCGGCCGGAGGCGCTGCTGGAGGGGCTGATGCGGCTGCAGCGAAAGATCGAAACCGAACCCGCGCTCAAGGAGCAGAAACCCGCGCTTTATGCGGCGATGAATTCCTAATCCGTCATGGCCGCATCCATCAACGCCGCTGTCAGCGCCATTCAGGCGAAGTTCAAGGTCACCAAAAAGATCGAGTTCCGCGGGGAGACGACGCTGCTCGTCGAGCGGACTGAAATCAAAGAACTGTGCGCCTATTGCAAGGAGACGCTGGGCTTCAGTTTTCTGATCGATCTCAGCGGCGTCGACAATTTCGGCGAGGAGCCGCGCTTTGAGGTCGTGTATGAGCTTTACCAACTGGAGAAAGGCGACTCGCTGCGCCTGAAGATCACGGTCTCCGAGGATGCGCTGGAGGTGCCGTCGGTCATCGACATCTGGCCGACCGCGGACTGGCATGAGCGCGAGGCTTTTGACATGTTCGGGATCAAATTCCCCGGACACCCCGACCTGCGCCGCATCCTGATGTGGGACGGATATCCCTTTTACCCGCTGCGGAAGGATTTCCCGCTCGCGGGCCGCGCGAGCGACATGCCCGACGTGGCTTTCAGCAAAGCTGCGCCGCTGGCGGGCGGGCCCTTCGTGACGGTGCCCTCGACGGCGACGACGAAGGACCGCGAGCCTCGCTCGCGGGAGATCAGCTAAGGCGGGGCGGGTGGATTCCTGCGGGGCTGCCTCGCGGCGAAAGCGCGCGTGCCTTTTCCGAAAGGCAAAACGCCGGCCATTGCTGGCCGGCGTCTGCGGGGTTGCTGGGAATGTTGCGGGATAGGTGTCCCTCCTTCAAGGGAAGCCCCGTCCGCCGGGATTCACGTTTAGCGCGCGCTGGTGCGGGCTGGGACTTTCCTCGGGGCGGGATCGAGGTCCGGCTCAGGAGGAGCGACGCGGCCACCGGCTTTCTTCGGCATAGGCGGCACTCCGGGTTTGGGATAGTCGGCGGCCAGCTGGCGGCTCGATGTGGGGATGAGGCGCTTGGCTCCCTTGGCGTTGTTGCGCCAGCCGTTCGGGTCGGCGTATTCCTCGCCGCT
>JAYTML010000239.1:0-2968 GCA_043728655.1 Chthoniobacter sp.
CCCATCTCGCCGGAAAGCTGCGAGACCGCGCACGAATCGGGATAGATCCACGAGCTGAGCACGACATCGAACGGGAAGCGCTCGCGCAAGGCGAGCAGCGGCTCGCGGATGGCGCGGGCCATTAGGCGGTGGTTCCAGCGGCTGCCGATTTTCGGGAGGTAGGGGACGGGGAGGAACTGAGGCTGGAGCCGGCTTTCCTCCATCCGCGCCGTCCACGCGCCGGTGCCGAAGGGCAAGGTGGGGCGGAGCGCCAGCGCGCGGATGTCCCACTGCGCATTGAGGTGGTGGAGCACCGTCGCATTGTCGAGGCCGCGATAGGGCTCGCGGGTGTCGGGAAAGAGATTCGAGATGAAAAGAAGCCGCATTACAGCAAGAGTGCCGCGCCGTTTTTCCGATAGCAATGGTCGCGAAAAATTCCCGGTTCGCCGGAGTGTCCGTCCTCGGCGGCGTGGAGGATATTCACCAGTTCACGGGCTGTGACGTAGTGAAAGCGGAGCGTCGGATCGGCGGCGGCCGTTTCCGCGAGGGCGCGGTGAAAGGCGCGCATCGGTTCGCCGAGGAGCATGCGGCTGTTTTCCGGGGTCGCGCCGTGGGTGTGGAGCTTGATGAAGAGCCAGTTGGGCCGGCCCTCGACGGCGATGCGGCAGTCGAGCCAGAGCCGGAGCCGCTCTGCGGTCGGGGGATTGGCCGCGGTGAGGTCGCTGTTTTCGATGCGCGGGAGGATGCCGAGCTTTCTGCGCTGCCAGTTCAGCGCGAGCGGACCCTGGACGATGAGGAGTTCATCGTCCGCGGCGCGCTGCGGATTGCGGTCGGCGCACACGCGGCGGCCGTGGTCGTGGGACTTCGGCTCGTCGGTGGAGCGGGCGTAGTAGAGGGAATTGATCGTGCGCGTCTGGGTGCGGTTCGGCGCGGAAGGGAGGGTGAAATCCGCGTAGCAGCCCGTGTCGCGGAGCACGCGCAGTTCGCCGCGCACCCCGCAGTGCCGGCCCTCGGGGTGGGAGTTGTCGAGCGCCCAGTTTCCATGCACGAAGCCGTAGCGCAGATCCCCGCGCGTATCGCGGGAGAGCAGCCCGTGCTTGGCGATCCGCTCCACGCCTTCCACGAGGGTCTGGCGGAGATTTTCAGCGGTGTCGCCGTCGTGGTGCAGGTGGATCTCGGTCTCGCTGCCGGTCACATGGCAGATGTCGGCGAGCGCATCGATCACGTCGGAGTCATACTGCTCGATCGGGTAGAAAAACGTGTGCTTTGGCGGCTGGCCGCCCGCGTCCCGGAACTCGCGCGCGAGCTGCGCGAACTCCCGCCTCCACAGCGCGACCCGTGCGAGGGCCTCCGCCTTTCCGACGCCGTGAAACGGCTCGAAATGATCGCACACCGCGATCATCACATGGCGCACGCCGAGGATGTGCTCGTGCGCTTTGTGCCGGCGCCGCCACGCGGGCAGCCATATGTCGAGGCCTTTGAGCATTCTTGGGAAAATGGGGCGCACAAGCTGCCGACTGCCGTCCACGCTTTCAACGCCATTTCGGGAAGCTTAAGCACTTAGTTTTCGCGGAGGATGAAGCGGAAGCACTGGCGTTCGCCGCGGCGCGGACCGGAGAGCATCACGGGATCGGCCGGAAGTGGAATCCGCCGAGACTCGCCACGAGGCCAGCGATTCTTCCTTGAGCGGTCCGATGAAAAAGCCAGGCGCCAAGCCGCAAAGGTCGCGAAGGATAAATTTAAAGCGGTGGAGGATCGTTATCGCGCTTGCCACCCTCCGCGCCGTGCCGTATTCGCGGCTCAATTCTCCCGATGAAACTGATCTCCGCCATCCTTCGCCTAGTGCCAGTGGCGTTGCTGTTCGTCGGCGCTGTTCCCCTGCGGGCGCAGTCCTTTCAGACGCTGAATTCGTGGGACGTCGCTACCTACTTCCCCATCACCGCACCGTGCAACGGTGTGGACGGAAATTTTTACGGGACGACGGAGCTGAGCAGCGGGCTGCCGAGTCTGGGCTCGGGATTCGGCGCGGTATATCAGGTCACTCCGCAGGGTGGATTCAAGATCATCCACGCGTTTGGCTATGCGCTCACGCCGACCAACGGCCTTGTGCAGGGAACCGACGGCTTTTTCTACGGCACGACCGGCAGCGGAGGGAGCAACTCTGCGGGGACGCTCTACAAGGTCGGCGCGGATGGCACGTTTGCGAGCTTGCTCGATTTCGCGACGACGACCGCAAGCAACCCCGCGGCGGCACTGGCCGCTGGCACGGATGGGAATTTTTACGGAACCACACGGCAGGGTGGAACGGCGGGAACGGGCGTCTTTTTCAAGGTGACGCCCGCGGGCCAGTACACGCTGCTGCAAAGCTTCAGCACGGCGACAGGCCACACGCCACGGGGCCGCTTGCTGCGCGGCAGCGACGGCAATTTCTACGGCACCGCGAATGCCGGCGGCACGAATGGCACCGGCACCGTTTTCAAAGCCACACCCGCCGGGGTGATCTCAGTGCTCTGCCATTTTCCGGCGAGCGGGGTGGTCAATCCGCAGAGTGGCCTGACGCTCGGCAACGATGGCAATTTTTATGGCCTTACGGGCGCGGTGGCTTTTCGCGTTACTCCCCTGGGCGCACTGACGACTGCTTACACGTTTGTGTCTGCGTCGGGCTATGTGCCGACGGGCGACCTGGTAGCCGGCAGCGATGGCTTTTTGTACGGCACGACCATCCGCGGCGCGACAAATGGCTACGGCGGTGTGTTCCGGCTGAGTACGGCCGGGGCTTACGTGCAGGTGCGGGATTTCGACACGACCACCTACTCGGGAAACTACGCCGCCGTGATCCAAAGCGCGCCGGGTGTGCTGGCGGGCGTGACCAATGGCCGGTATGGCCCGAACGTCGGAGCCGTTTTCAGTTTGAGCACGACCGGCACGCCGCCGGTTGTGCTCACCAATTTCAAAACGACGACCGGCAAGACCCCTTCCGGCCCGCTCA
>JAYTML010000240.1:0-12047 GCA_043728655.1 Chthoniobacter sp.
GGCGGCACCACCAACTTCAGCGGCAACGGCTCGATGATTGTCGCGCCTACCATCGCGGCCACCGTCAATCCGGGTGCCATCCTGAATTTGGACAACACCGCGACAAACATCGCGGACCGCCTCGGTGTGACGCGTCCTGTTACGCTCCAGGCCGGCACGTTCAACTTTACGGCCAATGCCGCCGGCACGGCCACGACCCTCGGCGTCCTGACCAGCAATTTCGCGTCCACTATATCCTCGAATCAGGCGGGTGCAGGCGCGGCGAGCCTTACCTTCGCCTCAGCCGCGTTTGGGGGGAATGGAGCGTCGCTGACCTTCTCCGGTGCAAATCTGGGCACCGCGAACAACAAGATCATCATCACAGCGGCCCCGACGCTGTCGCCAGTGACCTCAGGCATCCTGGCCCGTGCGATCATCACCTCCGGCGGCGGATTTGACTTTGTCAGCTACAACCACAATGGCGCGGCGGCCAACACCAACGGCATCCAGGCGTTCACCCTTTACAATGCCGGCAATAACATCGACTCCGCGGTAACGACCGACACGCTGAACTTCACGGCGGCGCCGACTTTTTCGGCGGTCAAGACGATCAATGGCTTCAAGATCACCGGCACGGGGATCAATGTCGCCGCGACCGGCACCGTCGGAAATACTCCAACCCAACTGACGCTTACCTCGGGCGGCATCGCCGTCACCGGAGGTTCCAATACGATCAGCGTGCCAGCGCTTCTTACGGCGGCGGAAATCTTCGCCCATGTGAACACGGGATCCACCCTCACGCTGACCAGCGCGCTCGGTGCGGGCGCCGTGGGTTTCACGAAGGCCGACGGCGGCACGCTCATTCTCGCTCCTGTGGCCAGCGCGATCGCGGGCATCACGCCGAGCAATATCACCGGCACCTTTAACCACAATGGCGGCACGCTGCAGCTTGGCAGCAATAACGCCTATACCCCGAACCAGTTCCTGCGGATGGGCCCCGGTGCCATCCTCGACCTGAACGGGAAACTCCAAAATTTCCGCGGCATCCTCACCGACACCGGACTGGAAGAGGTCACCCCCGGTCAGTTCGGCACGATTACGAGCGTAGCCGGCACGGGCAACCTGGTGACGAACCTCGACAACTCCGCCCGGAGCTGGGCGGGTCAGATCACCGGAACGGTTAATCTGCTCCGGTCGGGTGAAAACACTTGGTCGGTCTTCTCGAATAATACCTACACGGGGAATACGATCTTCAATGGTTCGACCACGACGCTGCGCGACGGCGGGCGTCTTTCCGGCACGGACTCGATTGGCATCCAGTTTGCCACGCTGCTCCTCGATAACAACGCCGGCTTCCGTGATGAAGGTAATCGAATCAAGGACACCGCGACCGTCACCCTCCGCGGTGGCGTGATCAATCTGACCGGGCGTGCGCAGACGGCATCGAGCGAGACGATCGGTGCGCTCGTGCTTGGACAGGGCAGCAACAACATCACGGTCACGACTGGTGGCACGGGGGTGAACTCTGCGGACCTCATCTTCGGCAGCCTGACCCAGCAGAATAGCGCCACGATCAACGTCAACACCCTCAACGGCCAGATCGGCAGCGCCGGACGCCTGATCTTCACGACTGCTCCCACGCTTACCAATGGCATCCTGCCGTACGCTGTCTCCGGCGGGAACGACCTCATCACCTACATCCCGGGGCTGGGCATCGCATCGATAAGTGCCGTGGGTGCCCGCGGCTACGACGGCACGGCGTTTCCGGCGACGTTCACAAACGGGACGCAGAACCTTAAACTCTCGAACAACACCTTCACGGTGCCGGATGCGCCAAGCGGATCGTACGAGCTGAATGCGATCTCCTGGGGAACGAACACCGCAGGTCAGAGCATCAATTTCACCGACGGCACTGACGTTCTGAATCTGGCCTCCGGCTTGCTCAACAAGACCGGCAATTTCGTTGGAACCATCGGCGCGACGCTGGACAGCGGGCGCCTGACCGCGGGTGGAAATGTCGCGGCGACAGGCCTGACGCAGAACCTTTACATCACGATGAACACGGGGGGCAATGCGCTCACAGTCAACTCCCGGATCGTGAACAACACGAACGGCGATGCGGTGCGCCTCGTTTACACCCCGTACAACGGCGCGACGCTTTCGCTTGCGAATAACCTGAACAGCTACACTGGCGGCACGGTCGTCAATGGCGGCGTGGCTTTCACCGGCACGCTGAATGTCGGCGCGACTGGCATCATCCCCGCGGGCGGCCTGACGATCAATCAGGCGACGGTCACGCAGACGCTGGGCGGAGTCATCAATGCCTCAAACGCCCCGGTCCTCAATGGCGGTGCGGTCCTGACCCTGACCGGCAACAACACGCTGGCTGGCCTGACATTTAACAACATCGGCGGGAGCACGACCGCCCCGACGGTCAATACCTCCACCGCCGCCGCCGGCACCCTCGGCACGCTGACCATCGGCGCGGCTGGAATCACCGGCACTTCGTCGAACCTGAGTTCCACGGCCCAGGTTGTCGGGCGCGTGGATTTCGGCGCGACTGCCAAGACCCTCGCGCTCGATCCGATCGCGTTCAATGGAGTGGACATCAACCCGACCCAGGGGACCCTCGCGCTCCAGGGCATCGTCGGCAGCACTGGCGGGATCACCAAGACCGGCAACGGCTCGCTGACCCTCAACGCCCAGCAGGTCTATACCGGACCGACGAATGTGCTGGCAGGCGGCATTATCACGAACTTAAGCAATGTGGCCCTCCTCACCGGCCCGGTTTCGGGCTCCCGGTTCTCCGCCTACACCTTTGCCTCCGGCACCACGCTGAACCTCGTCAATGACGCGATGATCGGCTCGCTCGCCGGCGCGGGCGTCGTCACGAACTCCAGCACGACGGATCGCACCTTCGGCACCGGCTTCGACAATACCTCGACGATCTTCTCCGGCCAGTTCCTCCGTTTCAGCGATGCGCGTCTGACGCCGTTCACGGTCAATAAGTTCGGCACCGGCACGATGACGCTCACCGGGATCAGCAATAACAACAACAACCTGGTCATCCGGGCCGGCGGGGTCACTTTCTCGGGCGCAGGCAGGGCGACCTTCGGGACAAACCAGATCTTCAGCACCGGCACGCTGACGCTCGATAACCGGAACGCAGCCGGTGGGAACCAGAATAGCCGGCTTGGCGGGGCGACCGCGGTGGGCACGCTGACCCCGAATGGCGGCAGCCTGGTCATCTTCGGAAACGAGACCGCAGCGACGCCGACGACGGAGACGATCGGCACCCTCACGTTTGCCAGCGGCGGCAGCATTGTGACGCTCAATGCCCATGCGAACAACCCGCTTACCCTCACCGTGGGGACGACCTTCAGCGGCGTCCAGGGCGGCGGCGCGGCCCTGCTCCGCGGCGACAACTTCGGCAACGCTCCCGGAAACGGCGTGCCGACCGTCTCGATCGGTGCGCTTGGCCTCGCCACCACCGCGGGCGCGGGCGCCGGTGCGAACGGCACGCAGGTCATGCCGATTCGCCCCGATCTGATCGGTGGCGACACTGCGGCCAGCCTCGGCACGGCTTTCATCACCAAGGACTCCGCGGGCAACTACCTGCGTCCTCTGACAGTGGCAGAAATGGCCACCACCCTTTCCACTGCGACAATTGCCACCACGAACGTCGCCCTCAGCGCCGGCACGCCCGTCACCGGCTCCGCGCCCGGCGGCACGGGCACCTCGCAGAACACCGCTTTCAGCCTTGTCCTGAACAGCGGCGGCGGGGTCAGCCTCGGCAGCGGGCCCGCCTTCGGCCTTTACTCCGGGGCGGCCGGTTTGGTTCAGACGAAGATCGGCAGCGGCGGCTTCCTGGCTCTCGCTGGAAACACCGGCATCATCTCGGGGCAGATCGATACGTCCAACAACACAGCGTTCCACTTCCATACTGTCGGAGCGGCCACCACGCTGGCTCTCAATGGCTACCTGGGTACTACGAACGGCGGTCTGACCAAGTCGGACGCCGGCTCGGTGAGCATCGACAAACTCTCGTATTACACCGGCACCACCACAGTGAATGCGGGTCTCCTCAGCATTGGTACGGGCCTTAGCAACACCATTCAGGTCGTAGCCACGGCGGGAACCCCGACGCTCAGCGCCCTGCGAGTCAATGGCGGTGCGTTCGAACTGAACGGCACCAGCCAGATGGTCGGCACGATCGACTCGAACAACTTCCCCACCGGCGGCAGCATCCGCAACACTGCGGGCGGCCCAGCGGTGACGTTGAGCACGGTCACCGGCGCCGGCGTGAGCTTCGGCGGGTCGATTGATGGCAACCTGAACTTCGTCAAGACGGGCAACAACGAGATGATCCTGACGAGCGCGAGCACCTACGCGGGCTCGACGACCATCCGCGGCAATAACCTGCGGCTGCGCGACGGCGCCACGCTGGCCAGCACCAGCTACGACATCAACTACGGCAGCCTGGTCCTCGACAACAGCGCGCTCACCCCGCTGGCGAATCTGAATCCGGTGCGCGTCCCGGCGGCTTCCACGGTGAATCTCCGCGGCGGAACGATCCTCCTGCTGGCGGGCGGCTCCACCGACACCACGGCCACCCTCAATGCGGTGACTGCGGCGCAGGGGCATAACACCTTGAATTCCGGAAACGGCGGGGCCACGACCGCGGCTTCCACGGCTGTCCTGAGTGTCGGCAACCTCATCCGCTCGAGCGCGGATGTGACGGTGAACTTCGTCGGCGGAACGTCCGGATTCCTGAGTTCCACTCCCGGCTTCGGCGTCGGTCAGGTTTTCGTCACCAGTCTCAACGGCGTGGCGATTCCCGCCGACATCACCAACAAGATCCTTGGCGGCTGGGCGCTCGCGAACAACGGCGAATTCGTGACAAACGTCCTGCCCGGAACGGCAGGCAATGCCGCTGGCATCAACTACGGCATCGCGACGATGAACAGCAACTTCGCCGGCGTCGGTCAGACCTCGTACGACTTCAATCAGGCGGCGCTCCCGGCGAGCAGCGCCACGGCAAACGTGCGCCTGAGCACGGCTGGCACGGCGGCGGTTCCCACAGGCGGTGCAGGCTACAATGTCCTGGCCGTCCGCGCCGCAGTCACGGCGATCACCTTTACGGCTGGCACCGACCCGCTCAACCTGACGGCGGGCGGTCTCGCTCTGACCAATGGCGGCACCGTGGTCGGCACCGTCGCCCTTCCGGGAAAAATCGTCGCCGGCGGCACGGCCACGGGAGTTTCCCCGCTTTACCTCTACAGCGGCGGCGCGAGCAACACGATCAACTCGGTCATCGCGGATAACGGCGCAGTCGGAGCCCTGACACGCCTGGTCGCTGTGCCTCTGGCAAACAGCCTGATCCTCACCGCGGTGAACACCTACACGGGCGGCACCGTGGTCAATGGATCCGGCGGTACGCTGAACCTCAATGGTCTCGCCGCAAACACAATCCCTGCCGGCGGCCTGACGCTGAACAATGCGCTGGTGACGATGACCACGACAGCGGGTCAGATCGAGTCCTCGAACGTCGTGACCCTCAATGGCGGAAGCAGCCTGACGATGTTCGGCACGAACACCCTGCCGAAGGTGATCTTCAATAATACCGGCGGCTTTGCTGCCACGCCCACCGTGGCCACCGCTACGTCGCTGATACTGAGCGCCGCCGACGCCATCACCGCGACAAATGACAACCTCGGCAGCGTCCCGACCATCAGCGGCACCGCGCTGACTCTGTCGAATGCCCTGCCCGTGATATCCGCGTCCGGCGATGTCCCCACCGCCCTTGTCATCTCCGCGCCGATCATCAGTGCGGGCGGCGTGATCTCCAAGACGGGCACGGGATCGCTCGCGCTGAGCGGGGCCAATACGTTCACCACCGGATTCAATCTGGACCAGGGGACGCTGATCTTCGGCGTGGCTTCCGTCGGAACTCCGCCGGTGATCACCAGCGGCCCGGTCGGCACCGGCACGCTGTCGCTCGCGAATAACACGACGATCTTCTCGACGAACAACTTCACGATCGGCAACGCCGTCTCCGTCGCCGGCAACTTCACGTTTGGCGGCACCACCACCATCGGCACGAATCACAACCTGACCCTCAGCGGCATCGTGACCCTCGGCGCCGGCGCGCACACGATCACGGTCAGCAGCCCGTTCGTGAGCGATACCATCAGCGGCCTGCTAACCGGCGGCACCAATCTCACCAAGGCGGGCCCCGGCACCCTGACGCTGTCGGCTGCCAACAGCTACGGCGGAACGACCTCCATCACTGGGGGCGTCCTGAAACTCGGTGCCGTCGCAGCGATCCCGGCCGCGACGTCTGACGCGTCCATTTCCGCGGGTGCCGTGCTCGATGTGAACGGCCAGATCAACGTCGTCCTGCGCGGCATCTCGGGCGCCGGTCTGATCACGAACAGCAACGCCACCGGGCGCACCCTCTACCTCGGCGGCATTGCCACCAACGACAACGCCAGCACCACGAGCAGCACGTTTGACGGCGTAATCACCAATGCCCAGGGAGCCCTGGCCATCTATAAGGTGGGTCGCGGCACGGTGACCCTGACGGGTGCCAGTTCGTTCACGGGCAACGTGAACATCGGCACCTCAGGGTCCGTCAACGGCGGTCAGTTGCAGATCACTAATAGCCTCGCCTTGGGCGCGGGAGCGAAAACGGTGAGCATCATCAGCAACAGCACCGGGGATGGACTAAACAACGCCCAATTGCTCCTCGACGGCAGCACCGGCAATGGGCCCGTGGTTCTCGGCTCCAATATCGGCTTCACGCTGAGCCAGGGCAGCCTCGCGCAGCCCACCATCGTCAACGTCGCCGGCAACAACATCATCAACGGCAACTCCACCATCACCTCCGGCGGCGGATCGGCCAGTCTCTCCTCGACCTCCGGCAGCCTGACGGCGGCCGGAAACTTCACGACCAATATCAACGGGCGTTTCCTCTACCTCAGCGGTGCATCCACCGGAGCCAATACCGTCTCGGGTTCCATCGGCCAGGGTTCCGTCCCGAATCTGCTTCAGGTCCAGAAGCTCGACGCCGGCACCTGGAGCCTGAGCGGCACGACGGCCAATACCTACACCGGCCTGACCACGGTCACCGGCGGCATCCTCGCCCTCGCCAAGACCGCTGGCATCGACGCCATCGCCGGCGACGGCGTGACGGACAAGGTCACCGACATCCTTGTCAATGGCGGCACCCTCCGCTGGGACGCGAACCATCAGGTGGGTGACCTCGTCGCCATCAATATGACCTCCGGCGCGGTGAATGTGAACGGCAAGACGGAGACGATCTACGACTTGAACGTATCCGGCGGCGCTTTTGCCACCGGCGTCGGCGCAAACTTCACCGTCACCGATCCCACGCTCTCTGGGGGCAGCAGCACGATCACGGCGGCCTCCACGGCCACGTTTGGCACTCTCGCCATCAGCGGCGGCACCAATACAGTCGAGGGCAAGGGCGTGCAGGCATCCGCCGCCGTGCTCAATGTCGGTGCGGGTGGCCTGAGCTTCTCCGGCACGGCCAGCCCCACGCTCACGCTCACTTCCGACGCCACCAGCGCCGGCAAGCTCGTCCTTTCGGGCAATGTCACCAGCACTGTCACCGCGGGCACCGCAGCTATCGCCAATGGCGGAGCGGGGTCCGTGAAGGGCACCGTGGACCTGAATGGGGCCACCCGCACGATCAGCGTCGCCGATGGCACCGCCTCGACCGACCTAGCCATCGGCGCGAACGTGATCGGAGCCGCGGGCAGCGCGATCAACAAGACCGGCCTCGGCGCCCTCGCGCTCAATGGAGTGCAGGACTACCCGGTCCTGACCACGACCGCCGGCGTCACAAACGTCAACGGTTCCTTCACCAATGGCACCTCGACCGTCAACGCCAACGCCACGACGAACTTTGGCGCCAGCCAGACCCTCGGCGCGCTGAATATCGGCGCGGGCGCCGTCGTGACCTTCGGTTCCGGCCCGTTCGCCTTTACGGGCGATGGGGGAGGAAAGGCGGCTGCGTCCTCCGTGGTGCCGGAACCCGGCTCGGTCGGATTGCTGCTCGTCGGTGCCTTGGGAATCCTCGGCCGCCGCCGTCGCGAGGCGAGGGTATCCTGACCGGCTCCGGAAGGACGGACTGAGACTTGGCGGGATTTCCCGCCGGTTCTCAGCCGCACGGACGGAGCGTCCGCGGGCAGCCTGTGGAAAAGCGATGGAATCCGGGTTTGAAATGTTTTTCCTCTCCATCTCCATGCCTGCAAATCGGAAGGAGTAGAAGGCTCGGGGGGCCGCGTTTCTCCACGGGCGGTTGGAACGGCATGGCTGGCAATCCGTCCGCGCCGCTGCCGCGCGAAGCGCGGGGATCCCGTCGCATGAAAACCTGAGGCATTTGCGAGGCCTGGAAGCTCCCGGAAATGGAGACACCTGGCGGGCGTTTGGAATTGCCACCTTTGGAAATTGTCTCGGGTTTCGGATTCCGTTATTTGGAGTCCTGCGAGCTTCCGAGCAGCCGTCCCTTGTCTTTCCCTCATGCCCTCCTCCGCACCCCAGCAGCCACGGCTTTCCATCCGGCGGAAGGTGGTGCTGGGATTTGGGCTGGTGGTGGCGATGCTCGGCGTGATCGCCTTCGTCAGCTACCGGAGCACGCGGACATTCATCAGGAATGCGGACTGGGTCACGCACACGCGCGAGGTCATGGAGATCGAGGAGCGCACTCAGCGGCATCTGATGGAAATGGCGTCGGGCCGCCGGGGATTTCTGATCACCGGCGATGAGCGGTTCCTCCGCGGCTATGAGGAGGCGCAGGGGCAGATCATCGATAATTTCAACGCGCTCAAGGCCGACACCGCGGACACGCCGCAGCAGACGCTGAAGCTCGACCGACTGCTGCAGCTCATCCAGCGCAGCTTTGCGCTCCAGCGGACGGAGATTGAGATTCGGCGGACGCAGGGCTTCGCGGCGGCTGCGGATCGTTTCGCGCACGGCGACACGGAGCAGGCGATGCGGGAGATTCAGAAGCTGCTCGCCGACTTTCACCGGGAGCAGCAGGCGCTGCTGAAAGACCGCGCCAACTTCACCCGGATCTCCGGCGGCGCGACGACAGGCACGATTCTCTTCGGGAGCTTTTTCACGTTCTGCGCGCTGTTGTGGGCGTGTGTGCTCATCCTGCGCGACATCGCCGCGCGCCGCCGGGCGGAGGCGGCGCTGGAAGCCGAGCACAATCTGCTGAGGAGCATCATCAACACGATTCCCGACCACGTATGGGTGAAGGACACCAAGGGGCGCTACATGCTCGACAACGAATCGCACCGCCTGCTCCTGACACGGACCAGCGACGAGGAGACCAAGGGCCGCACGGTGTTCGACTACTTCCCGCCGGAGGCGGCGGCGCGCTTCGACGACGATGACCGCTTTGTCATCGAGACCGGCGAGCGGATTCTCAACCGCGAGCGTGCCATGCCGAATATCGGAGGTCCGGAGAAATGGCACCAGACGACAAAGGTGCCGCTGCGCGACGCCCAAGGGAAGACCATCGGGCTGGTCGGCATTTCGGCGGACATCACGGAACGGAAGACGGCGGAGGAGAAACTGCGGCGCTTTGCCGCGCAGCTCGAGATGAGCAATGCGGAGCTGCAAAACTTCGCCTCGGTCGCGTCGCACGATCTCCAGGAGCCGCTGCGGAAGATCCAGGCCTTTGGCGGGCGCCTGCGCGTGAAGTGCGGCGTGGCGCTCGGCGCGCAGGGGATGGACTATCTCGAGCGGATGGAGGGTGCCGCGCAGCGGATGCAGGTGCTCATTCAGGATCTGTTGAAACTTTCGCGCGTGACCAGCCGGGCGCAGCCCTTTGAGACGTGCAATCTGGACCGGATCGTGGCCGCGGTGGTGAACGATCTGGAGGTGGCGATCTCGGAGAAAAGCGCGCGCGTGGAGGTCGGCGCGCTGCCGACTGTCAAAGGCGATCCGATGCAGATGCGTCAGCTTTTTCAGAACCTCATCAGCAACGCGCTGAAGTTTCAGCGCTCAGGGGAAACCCCGCTCGTCGGGATCTGGTCGCGCGTCTTCGCCGCGCAGGATCGCGTCATCCCCGGCGCCGAGCCGGGCGACGAGATCTGCGAGATCTGCGTGCGCGACAATGGCATCGGGTTCGACGCGCGCTTTGCCGAGCAGATCTTTGTCGTCTTCCAGCGCCTGCACACCCGGACAGAATATGAAGGCACCGGCATAGGGCTCGCCGTCTGCCGGAAAATTACTGATAGGCATGGCGGAACGATTGTGGCAAACAGTGCGTCCGGTCAGGGTGCCACATTCACCGTTACGCTTCCGCTCAAACAACCCGCAGATCCAGCCCATGAATAGAGAATCCATGCCGATTACGATCCTGATGGCCGATGATGATGCGGACGACCGCCGTCTGACGCAGGAGGCGTTTGAAGAGGGACGCCTGATCAACAGCGTGCGCTACGTCGAGCATGGCGAGGAGCTCATGGACTACCTCCGCAAGCAGGGGAAATTCGCGCCGCCCGCCGCGGCCCCGCGTCCCGGCCTGATCCTGCTGGACCTGAATATGCCGCGCAAGGACGGGCGCACCGTCCTCAAGGAGATCAAAGGCGATCCCGAGCTGCGGCAGATCCCCGTCGTGGTCCTCACCACTTCGAAGGCCGACGAGGACATCTACAAAAGCTACGACCTCGGCGTGAACAGCTACATCGTGAAGCCGGTGACCTTTGAGGCGCTCGTGGATATCCTGCAGACGCTCGAAAAGTATTGGTTTGAGATCGTGGAGCTGCCGCCTTCCAAGGAGTGAGGGGCGGTTCGGATTTTGCATTTAGCATTTAGGAAGTGGCGCCGCAGCTTCTGCCTTCCGAAATCCTGATTGCTGAATCCTAAATGCTAACTCCCTCAGAACTCGCCGCCCTCCGCCAGGACTACTCGCAGCGCGGACTCCGCCGGAGCGAGCTCGATCCCGATCCGATCGTGCAGTTCAACGCGTGGCTGGCCGAGGCGCGGGCCTGCGAGATCCTGGAGCCAAATGGAATGACGCTGGCCACCGTGGACGCCGAAGGCCAGGCGTGGACCCGCACGGTGCTGCTGAAAATCTGCGACGCGCGCGGGTTCACCTTTTTCACGAACTACGGTAGCGCCAAGGGGCGGCAGCTCGCCGGCAATGCAAAGGCCGCGCTGACCCTCTGGTGGGGCGCGCTGGAGCGGCAGGTGAACATCACCGGAGTCGTGGAGAAAACCTCCCGCGACGAGAGCGACGCCTACTTTCATACTCGGCCCGCGAGCAGCCAGCTCGGCGCGTGGGCCTCGGCGCAGAGCGAGATTGTGGCGGACCGCGGGCAGCTCGAAGCGCAGTTCGCCGCTGCGCTGGAAACGTACGGCGAGACCGCCATCCCGCTTCCGCCTCAGTGGGGCGGCTACCGCCTCGTGCCGCGCACGATCGAATTCTGGCAGGGCCGCCGCAGCCGTCTCCACGACCGGCTCCGCTACACGCGCCATCCCGACGGGGCGTGGAAGATCGAGCGACTCTCACCGTAGCGGAGGATTCCCGCGCCCGGCATTCCTATGAACCTATCGAAACTGATCATTCAAATTGCCGCGATTTTCCTGGTGGTCTGCGGCTCCCGGATATCCGCCGCCCAGCCGCTGCCGCGCAGCACGCCGGAGGCGCAGGGCGTTTCGTCGGCGGCCATCCGTGCATTTGTCGAGGCGGCCGATCAGCAGGTGGATACGATGCACAGCTTCATGCTCCTGCGGCACGGGAAGGTCGTCGCCGAGGGCTGGTGGAAGCCGGAGGCGGCGGACAAGCCGCACGTCCTCCACTCGCTGAGCAAGAGCTTTAACTCGACGGCGGTCGGCCTCGCCGTGGCGGAGGGAAAGCTGAGCGTGGACGATCCGGTGCTGAAGTTCTTCCCGGAGGACGCGCCCGCGGAGCCGTCGAAAAACCTCAAGGCGATGCGCGTGCGCGATCTCCTCACCATGAACACCGGCCATCAGACCGAGCCGAAGTTTTCCCGCGAATCGCCGTGGGTGAAAACCTTCCTGGCGCA
>JAYTML010000241.1:0-2283 GCA_043728655.1 Chthoniobacter sp.
TCTGATTGGGAAGACGGACGAGGCCGCGAGATAGCTCTTGGCGAGGCGCTGGATTTCCTCCGAAGTTTTCATCGCCGCGCACCGTTTCTGTTTTTTAACGGGAATACGTTCGCTGACACCGGACGCCGAATTTGCGAAGCGGTATTCGCCGATTTGCCAACAATCCGACGACGCGAGATCGCCAGTGCCGTCGGACACTACATCGCCGGCGTTCTCGATCGGGAGTCGATGGCGCACATCGTCGATAGCCTGTGGAGGGTCGCGCAACTCGCACCCGGCGACCGCGTGCAAACTTTGAAAGGCACGCTGCACGGCGTCATCGTGCGCGTACTCGACGACGGACGCGTGGCTTGGCGTCCCGACGGCGCGGCGGGCGAACTCACCGCCCTTCCCGAATCGCTCGAAACCGAATCGCACTGATGGCCGCGAAGTCTCCCCACAACGCGCTCCTCGATCCCGTCGCGATCCAGAGCGCGGAGTATCTCGGCTTGCAGGCACGCACGGTCGTGGAGGGCTACATGGCCGGCGCGCACAAGTCGCCGTTTCGCGGCTTCGCCATCGAGTTTGCGCAGCACCGCGAATACGTCCCTGGCGACGACACGCGCCACCTCGACTGGAAGGTGCTCGGCCGCACCGACCGCTATTACATCAAGCAGTACGAGCAGGAGACAAACTATGTCGCGCACCTCCTCCTCGATGGCAGCGAGTCGATGAAATACGCCTCGGGCAAAGTCTCAAAGCTCGACTACGGCCGCGTCATGGCCGCCTGCCTCGCCTACCTCATCCTGCTCCAGCGCGACGCCGTGGCCGTCGGCGTTTTCGACTCCAAGATGCGCGACTACCAGCCGCGCACCGACTCGCTCGCAAAGATCCACCAGATCTGCCAGGTGCTCGCCAGTTTCGTCCCCACCGAGCAGACCGCCATCGCCGGCGCGCTCAGCGAGATCGCCCGCCAGGTAAAGCGCCGCGGCATCGTCATCCTCATCAGCGACCTCTTCGACGATGAGGAAAAGATCATGCAGGGCATCCAGCACCTGCGCTTCGGCGGGCACGAGGTCATCGTCATGCACGTCCTCGATCCGTACGAGCTGAACTTTCCGTTCAAAGGCACCGTCGAGTTTCAGGGCCTCGAAGCGCAGGGCCGCATCCTCACCCGCCCCGCCGAGCTGAGGAAAAGCTACCTCGAGGAGTTCGGCGCATTCCTTGACCGCACCCGCCTCGCCTGCGAGCGCGCCGGCTGCCCCTACGTCCGCATCTCCACCGACCAGCCGTGGGCAGACGTGCTCACCGCCTTCCTCGCCACGCGGCAGCACCGGTATGGGTGATGGGATTCTTAAACGCCGAGACGCAGAGGCGCGGAGGTAGGAAAATGCACGAAAACGAGATTTCTCACGCCATCATTGGCGCCGCCATCGAGGTGCATCGCGAAGTCGGGCCGGGCATTATCGAAAAACCTTACGAGGAAGCGATGTGCCATGAGCTGCATCTGCGCGGGCTTTCATTCGTCCGGCAGAAAGCCGTGCCTTTCGTTTACAAGGGCGTGCAACTTTCCGTCGATCTCCGGACGGATCTGATCGTCGAGGGAAAGGTCATCGTTGATCTCAAGGCCAAGGAGCAGGTCACGGCCATCGACAAACTCAAAGTCCTCACCTACCTCCGCCTCCTCAATCTCCGTCTCGGTCTCGTCATCAATTTCCACGTCCCCGTTTTGAAAGACGGCATCTTCCGCGTCGTCAACAACCTCATCGAGCGCCCGCCCTCCGACTCCGATGAGCCACCCGACTTGCACGGTTAACCTCTGCACCCTCCGCGCCTCTGCGTCTCTGCGTTTTCAAAAAACCCCGTGGCATTTCTAAACCCACTCCTGCTTTTCGGAATCATCGGCATCGCCTCGCCGATCATCATCCATCTGCTCGCGAAGAAGCGCATCAAGCGCACGGTCTGGGCGGCGATGAAGTTCCTCAAGATCGTCGTCGAAAAGAACCAGAAGCGGCTCACGCTCGAAGACCTCATCCTGCTCCTGCTGCGCTGCGCGGTGCTGCTTTTCCTCGCGTTGGCGATGGCCCGGCCGTCGTTCAAGCAGGGCGGTTTCGGCGGCTTTGGCGGGAGCAATGAGGCGGCGGTCATCGCGCTCGATAACTCGGCGAGCATGTCGCAGAGCGACGGGGTGTCGTCGAAGTTCGACAAGGCGCAGAAGGCCGCGGAGGAGGCGCTGGACAGCCTTCCCAGCGGCTCGTCCGTCGCCGTGTGGCTCGTCTCGGATGTGGTGAAAGGCGTGATCCC
>JAYTML010000242.1:0-1639 GCA_043728655.1 Chthoniobacter sp.
ATGGCGGATGCGCTCTCGCTGCCTCGCGCTTCATCGCGTGGCGGGCGACCCGCGCCGCCACCTGGAGGTTGCTCCCGGCGCGGCGGACGATCTCCATCCCGGCGCGGCCCTCCGCCACCGCCTTGCTCGCGGCGCGTGTAGGTTTCCTTCGTCGTGCCCGCGCTGCCGTTCTGAAATTCAAACGGCACCGTGCCGTCGGAATTCACCGTATAGAGGATCGCGCGCTTTTCGCCGTTCACCTCGAAGCTCAGTTTGTAGCGGTTCGCGGCTGTCTCGAAGCCCGTGATCTTCGCGCCGCGCAAGGGCGGCTGGTCGCGCCGCACCGGTTGCGCGCGCGGCTGCGGGTCCACTTGCTGCTCGCGCTCCACGACCTCGCCGTGGAAGCCGCCGTTCACATACGGATACTTCTTCGACGCGTGGTAGTGATAGCCAAGCGCGGTCGTGTGTCCGTTGAAAGCATCGAGCCCCGCGGGCGTTGAGCCGTCCGGTTCGGTGAGCCCGTAAATCGGGTAGCCATCGAGCGCGTAGGCGATGGGCAGTTTCGGCCCGAGCACCGTTTGCAAATGCAGCGGCGCGGCGTGGTAGTGGTAATCATCCGCGCGACCGCAGTGGCCGCCCCACTCATCCAGCTCCCCGATCTCCTGCGCGATCTCGCCGCGATTGTTCTGCGGGTTGAAAATCGGGATGCCGTTCGCGGCGATCGCAATCGCCCCGCGTAGGAACTGGCCCTTGATCGAGCGCGGCTCCTTCGCCGGTACCGGTGAAAGTGGGATCTGCCACGCGTTCCGGCCCGTGTAGCTCTGCGCCAGCGGCACCTGCTGCTGCCAGTTCGTGATGCCGACCATCATGTTGTGCGCTGGCAGCCCGTTGCCTTCGACAAAAAGAAATCGCTCATCCCAGCGGACACTCACGCGTGGCGCGAACGCCGCGAATGCCGCCGCCTGTGCTGGACGTTGCACGACGACGGGCGTGCTCCCGCGCACCTGCGGTGGCGCCGCTTGCGCTAGGAAAAAGGACGGCGCTCGCCCCGCCTCCGGCGACTCGCCGTGCGGATGAGGGTCGTTAGCATTCCCGGCATCGTGAGCCGCAGCGATGGCGGCGAGACTCAGCGAAAGGCCGAACATGACTGAAAGACTGTGGCGAGTGCGCATGGCAGGAATTTGTTTAATGGGAGGCGAGTTATTCGTGCGGAGGCCACGACGGGATCGCAGACATCGAAAAAGGACACGCTCGCCGAGCCGGGTGAGTTTCATCAGGGAGTTACGGAATCACTGGAATCTTCACCCGGTAATAGCCTTTGGGCTGTGCGAGGCGCGCCGCGTCGGTTTCGGTGAAGATGGCAGACGTGCCGTCGCTGGTCACGGAGCCGATGTCGAGCCAGCTCGCGGTGGTCATGTCGGTGGAGTATTGCAGCGTGTAAGTCGTGCCGACGGTGGATTTGAATTGGAGCGCGATGTCGCTGTTGGCTCCCGTGCGGGTGAAGCTCGCGATGGCGAGGTCTTCCACCGCGCTGTTCACGACGAGGAACTGGCCCATCATCCCGCCGTCTTCGTGCTGGAGGAAGTGGCAGTGGAACATGAAGGGGTTCGTGTTGCTGGCGAAGTCGTCGTATTTCGCGATGACATCCACGGTCTCGCCT
>JAYTML010000243.1:0-5892 GCA_043728655.1 Chthoniobacter sp.
GTTCGTGGCGTTTTCCGTCGGGGCGACAAACTCCATCAGCCGGTGCCGGTAGCGCAGTGGGGCAACGGCCGCCGTGATGAAACCGGGGCGCAGTCCCGAATCGTCCCCGAACTCGAGGTAGTAGCCGCAGGGGCTGAGCAGATTCTCGTAGCTCTCGTACTTCGGCGTGGTGGTATAGCCGAGGGGCGCGATGAAAAAGACCGCGTGAGTCATGCGGATTACTCCGGCCTTGGGCGTGGAAAGAACGGTTTTCGCGGGTCCCGAAATGAAGCGCAGTTCCGAGCGGCGCTCGTATTTCGTCGGTGCCGCCGGGTTGTCGTAGTCCCAGTAGGTATTGAGCGTGGCCTGGCTCAGCCGCGTGGTCATGTTTTCAAAGGCGTTTCGCGCCTCGCGAAACTGCTCGATCTTTCCCGTCGTCCTCTGCCAAAGACCGCTGACTTGGGCGACCATCGTGGCAAACATGGCCACGATGAGCCCGAGGATGGCGGTCGCGAGCAGGACTTCGACGAGGGTGAAGCCGGACGCGCGGGAGTTTCCGGCCTGCTGTTTCGATGTTTTCATCAGGGGGTTTTCTTCGGACCGTTGCGGGTGACGACGGCGGACTGGGTGGTGATGGATACGCCGGTCTTTTTGGCATCGACCGCATCCCAGAGCTGCTGGGCATCGACTTTTAGCGTCTTGCTGCCCGGATTGTTGGCTATCTGAATCGTCAGGAACGTGGAATCGCGCGGATGAAACCGCGTGCCGCCCGCCTGCGGGAGCGACGTAAAATTCGCGGTGGCGGCCGACGCGACATTGGCCGGGCCGGGTTGTGACCCACGCACCCGGACATGGTAGAGAATCCGCACCTGTTCTGCGGAAGTCGGAGCCCCGCCGCCGCTCGTCAGCACCTCGCTGCCCTGGTCGTCGAAGTAGCGGGTTTTCAGGACGTAGTAATTCCCGTCGCTGCTCGCGGAATTGGACGAAAGGGCGTCGAAGTCCGACTGCTCCGCATCGCTGACGATCCGCTGGACGATCTGCGCGCTGACCGTGGTATCGATGGCGGTGCGAAAGGTGCCCAAGCCGGCGGGAAGCAGGCCCATCAGACCGACAAACGCGAAGGCGACAATGCCGAGGGCGAGCGCCGTCTCGATCAAGCTGAAGGCTTGCAGAGGGGTTTGGTCGCGCCGTAAAGGGATGGGTGTCGGCTGGGGAACAGGGTGGGATTTCATTCTGAGGGGGCTGATTTCCAGATGCGAAACAGCGGTCGAAGATGAAATGGCCGGGCGGACTTGTCCAGCGGTTTGTAATTACCATGTGCGGACATCTCATATCCGACGAAAGGCTTTGAAAGATGGCCGAATCCGCCGGGATTTCCGCTCAAGCCGTCTCCTTTGCCGGTCGCGGCTGCGCCACCGCCCGGCCCGCGGAAAACGATTCCGCCTTTGACCACCGGACCGATGTTATGGACGACTCCACGATGAATGCGAAAGGCGCGGAAATTTCGACCTGCTCGGAATTCCGACCAAGAGCCCGTCCGACGCTCTCATCATCCTAGAGTTGCCCGGTTCCGACAATCGCCGCGCAACCCTCTGGCGCGGATGACAGTGGGGCCATTATCACCGGCAACACTCCGTACTTCCGGCCAAATCAGCCGGCACGCTGGACGAAGGTCCGGCCCTCGCAAATTATCTGTTGCTTCGCGGGCGCTGCTAGGTCTAATCCCCTCCCGCCCACGCCGCCCCCCGGCATTCATTCACCGCCTTTTCAATTCACTCCATGATTTTTCAACGGCACTGGTGTGCCATTCTCGCCGCCAGTTGCGTTTGGGTGGACTCGGCAGCGGCGCAGGAGGGTGCGGGCGGCACGGCACCACCGACGGGCGCGAGTTCACCGGCCGGCGCTTCCGATCTGTCCACGCCGGGCACGGGAGCGGGCAGCAGCAGCGCCTTTGGCACGAGTCCGCAAGGGACAGGCACCGCGACGCTCCCGGGCGCAAAGATCCCGGCGAAAACGCCGGGCACCGGAACCACCGGCGCCGGGACGGGTACTACCGGGACCGGCAATACGCCCAACGCCACCGGCGCGGCCTCGGCGTTTGGGGATGGCGGGACGGGCCAGAGGACACCGGCATCCGAGGGGCCGACTTTCACCATCCCTGGTGCCTACGGGAGACAGGCGCAGCAGTTCACCGCGGGTGCGGGCCGGCTCGCCCGCCCGCGCTTTCGCTACACAGGCTCGATCTCATTTGGCTACGACGACAACGTGCTCCAGGCGCCCACCGACTCGGTCGGGGTTCCGGATGTGGTGGTGGAGGTTCTCGACAGCCAGGGAACTCCCGCACGTCTCGAGACTGGGATCGGACCGAATGGCGAGGTCGTGTCGGTCGTCATCCCCGGCCGGGCGCCGACGACAAAAAGGATGGTCATTCGCGGACAGCCGCCGTCGGAGCGGATCGGGAGTTTTCTGACGCGCGCAAATGTGGGGTTCGATGTGCAGTTCGCGTCCCGGAAAACCCTGTTCACCTTTGATCTCCGCACGGGCGGTGACGTGTATTGGGACCGCCCCGGCAAGGACACGGACTACACCGGTTCGGTCGCGCTGCTTTATCTCCGCCGCCTGACGCCGCGCATGCAGTTCACGGCGAACGTGAGCGGCAGCTACCAGACCCAGCCGGATCTCACGCAGGTCAATACCTCCACGCGGCAGACGGGCGCGGTCCTCGTGATGGCAGCCAAGGGGGACTTGTCCTACCGCGTGACGCCACGGATCACCGCAGTCGGAAGCCTGAGCTACAACGCCCTGCGCTACCAGGAGAAGACCGAGGCGGCCAACGACTACGGCCAGACGACGTTCGGCACGGAGCTGCGCTACCTTTTTTCCCCGCGCCTGACCCTCCTCGGCGAACTGCGCTACAGCTCGATCAGCTATTCCTCCACTCTGGCCCGCGATTCGAGCAGCGTCTTCCTGCTGCTCGGCGGAGAGCTCCAGCTCACCCGGCGCTTCAGCGCGACTCTGCGCGGCGGTGTCGCCAGACGGACTTTTGATGAAAGCGGCGTGACCTCCACGTCTCCCTACGTGGAGACGACCCTGGTCTATCAGCTCGCGAAGGCCACGCTCGTCCAACTCAACGGCCGCTTCGGGTTTGAGGAGCCGCAGGATGAGAACAGCAAACTGCTCTCGCTCCGCGCCGGATTGAACCTGGTCCAGTCGTTCTCGCCGCGCTTCCGGGGCACCCTCGGGGTCAATGTCGTACGGCAGACCACGACATCGAACCTCACGGACCTCGAGACCGTGGCGGACACGGTCGATTCGACGATCGGGTTTGAATACAACCTGAACCGGCACTGGACGCTCAACGCGAACTACACGTACATCACGCAGTTCGGGACGTTTTCCGCCGCCGACTACTATCGAAACCGGCTCTTCGTCGGCGCCGAATACGATTTTTGAACGGAATCGTTCCGCCGCACTCCAAGTTGCCCTCCGCGCGGTTGAGCACGATACTCTCACCGCGCCCCTCCGGCACTCCCCAGCTCCATCATTCCGCACTCTTCCTATGAACGATACCAACGAGGTTAAACTCCACTTTCTCGACTACTGGCGCGTCATCAAAGTACGCATGGGTCTGATCCTCCTGACCTTTTTCCTAGTCATGGTCACAGCCGGCGTGACGACCTATTTTCTGCCGCGCGAGTATTTCTCCCGCGTACGCATGGAGGTGAAACAGGACAACTCCGGGCCCGTGGGGACCTTTGGCAGCGCGATGGCGCGCGGCTTCGATCCGACATTCGTCGCCACCCAGTTTCAGATCCTCCAAACCACGGAAATCCTTTACCCGGTCATCGAGCGGCTGGAACTGGTGAAGGAATTCTCGCCCTCGGGACAGCGCCTGCCCATGCAGCAGGTTTTTTACCGCCTGCGTCGCGCGATGAAACTGCAGGAGGTGCGAAACACCGGCCTGATCGACATCGGCATCTACGACACCGATTCGCAGCGTGCGTCGAATATCGCCAACACCATCGCCATCGTCTATCAGGAGCGCCGCCGCGCCGATTTGCAAAAGAGCGTGAACCGCGGCCTCGAGCAGGTGCAGGAGGAGGTCACCAAGCAGCGCCAGGCCGTCGCAGCCGCCAGCAGCGAGGCCGCCAACCTGCGGACGCAGGGCCGAATCATCGATCCCGATCCCGACCGCGAAAACTCCCAGGTCGGCAGCATGGACAAAGCCATGTTTTTTGACGAACAGCAGGCGAACGAGCAGGCGACACGGGTCAGCAGCCTCAAGCTGCAACTGGACCTGATCCAGAAGCTGAAGCCGGAGGAACTCCCGCAGGCATTCCGCGCCATGGGGATCGAGGATCCCGCCGTCTCCAGGACGGTGCTGATGCTCGGGGATCTGAACGTGCAGGAGCAGCGGCTCCTCGGTTCGGGCGTCGGCGAAAATCATCCGATGGTCGCCTCCCTCCGGGGACAGGCTGCGGTTTATCGCAGCCAGTTGGACACAGCGCTCAACGGCCAGCTCAATGGCTTTGCAAACACCTACGCCCTGGAGGCCAAGAAACTGGAGGACATCCGGTCCAAGGTCGAAATGTCGCGGAAGGCCTCGATCGACGAGAAGACGAAGATGAAGGAGTACATCGACGCGAAGAACAAATACATCCGCGAGAGCAAGATCCTCGAGAGCGCGGAAGTGAACCTGAAGGCGGAGCGGATGAAGCAAAACATCGACATGGATCCCGCGAAGATTTGGGAAAAGGCGGAGGTTTCCCTCGGCCACGCCAAGCCTAACGTGCCGGTCTTCATGACCATCGCAGCCATCATCGGCATCGTGGTCGGCGTCGGCCTCGCATTCTTCATCGAGTACCTCGACACCAGCGTGAAGACGCTCGACGACGTGGAGCGCTTCCTCCAGATCCCGGTGCTCGCCGTCATTCCAAAGGACATCAACGTGCTGATGAAAACGCCCGGCGATTCCCCCGATGCCGAGGCGTATCGCATCCTGCGGGCGAACATCGAGTTCAACAAACCGAACCGGGACGCGAACACCTTCACGCTCATCAGCGGCGGCCCCGGCGAGGGCAAATCCACGACGATCAACAACCTCGCCTTCACCTGCGCGAAGGGCGGCTACAACGTCCTCGTCGTCGATGCCGACTTGCGCCGCGCCACGCAGCACAAGTTTTTCGACGTCAGCAATGACCGCGGGCTGACCGACTACCTGCTCGGCCGGGCGGAGGTGGACGAGATCATCAAGACCACGAAGATCGACAACCTCTCCTTCATCCCGGCGGGCCAGTTGCCCGGCGATTCCGTGGGCATCCTGAACTCCCAGCGGATGACCGACCTCATCGCCAAGCTCAAGCAGCAGTACGACCTCGTCTTTTTCGACTCCCCTCCGATCCTCGGAGTCAGCGACGGCTCGGTGCTCGCGAGCGAGGTGGACATCACCATCATGGTCGTGCAGCACCGCCGCTTCCCGCGCGCCATGCTTCAGCGCGTCAAGCAGGCCGTCCTCGGCGTCGGCGGCCGCCTCATCGGCGTCGTCCTGAACAACGTCGATTCCAAGCACGACGACGGATACGCCTACTACAACAGCTACAACGAATACTACGGTGCCCGGCGCGAAGCCCCGCGCATCGAAACCGCCGCCCCGCAGCTCGCCCGGCCCCGCCCGAGCGCCCGCGAAGACTACTAACCGCCATGCGCCAGATCACACTCCTCGCCGCCCTCATCGGGCTCCTCACTCCGCAGCTCCGCGCCGCCGAAGCCACGCTGCGCCCAGGCGACACCTTTGACATGCGCCTGACCGGCATGCCGCTGGAGGTCATTCAGGACATCGCCAATCTCCAGTACAGCATCGGCCCGGACGGCACGGTGAATATCCCCTATATCGGGAAAGTGAAGGCCTCCGGC
>JAYTML010000244.1:0-2324 GCA_043728655.1 Chthoniobacter sp.
GAGAAAACCTTCCGCTACCTGCTCAATGACGACGCCATGGCCACGGAGAAAACCGCCGAAGGCATCCGCAAATTCGCGGCCGACATCGTGAAGCTGGAGCAGTTCATCGCCGGGAAGCTGTAAGCTCCGCCACCGGAAACAACCTCACCGAAAAGGGCGCTCGCTAGAGCGCCCTTTTTGCTGCCGCCGTGCTGCTGCGCGAAACGGAGCGTGAACTTGCCGCTGGCAGATGCGGGGCGTAGCCTCGGAGCCATGAATCCCTCCCCGCTCTCCCGCCGCACATTTCTCTCCACCGCCGCTGTGGCCGCCACCGCCGCGAGCCTGCACCAGCGCCTTTCCGCAGCCGATGAGGCGGCGGGGAAAAAGGGCCGCGTGAACCACTCCGTGTGCAAATGGTGCTATCCGAAGGTCTCGCTCGAAGAACTCTGCGTCGCGGGCAAGGAAATGGGGATCAGCTCGATCGACCTGCTGCCGCCCACGGAATTTCCCACGCTGAAAAAGCACGACCTCGTCTGCGCGATGGTCAGCGGCGCGTCCGCCAAGCTGGCGGACGGCACCTCGGTCGGCGGGATCACGAAGGCGTTCAACCGCACCGAGCATCACGCGGTGCTCGTGGAGGCATACGAGCCGTTCATCAATGCGACGGCGGACGCGGGCTTCAAAAACCTCATCTGCTTCTCCGGCAACCGCGACAAGATGGACGACGAGACGGGGCTGAAGAACTGCGCCGAGGGGCTGAAAAAAATCCTGCCGCTGGCGGAAAAACGCGGGGTGATCATCTGCATGGAGCTGCTGAACAGCCGCGTGAACCACCCCGATTACATGTGCGACAAGAGCGACTGGGGCATCGCGCTCTGCAAGGCCGTCGGCTCGCCGAATTTCAAGCTGCTCTACGACATCTACCACATGCAGATCATGGAGGGGGACGTGATCGCCCACATAAAGTCGGGGAACGAATATTTCGCGCACTACCACACCGGCGGCGTCCCGGGCCGCCATGAGATCGACGAGACGCAGGAGCTGAATTACGGCCCGATCATGCGGGCGATCGTCGAGACGGGCTTCAAGGGCCACGTCGCCCAGGAGTTCATCCCCGCGAAGCCCGACGTGCTCGCATCGCTGAAACAGGCGGTCGGAATCTGCGACGTGTGAGGGGGAGGGGAATCCGAGAAACCTTCACGCCTCCGGAGCCGCGGGCACGACGACCCGAAGCTTCCGAGACGAGATCCGAAAGGTCACCGGTAGCTGCATCACGACCTCGCCATCCACCTCCACCGGCACGTCCTGCTCGCTGCGGACCACAGCCTTTTTGGTCTGGAAATACTCCACGTCCGACAGGCGGGTGTGTTTGCCCATGAAGACATTCGTCAGATAGCGCGCGATATCGAGGTAGCCGAGGTTTTTGAAAATGAGCACGTCGAGCTTGCCGTCGTCGATCCGCGCGTCTTTGAAAAAGGCCACGGGGCCGCCGTAGTACCGCCCGTTGCCGATGAGCACGAAGGAGCCCTCGCGCTCGACGCCATCGGACTCGACGACGAGTTTCGGCGGTTTGCGGGCGGCGATCTGTGCGGCGGAGATCACGTAGCTGAGCGGCCCGAAGTTCTTTTTGAAATTCCAGCTCGTCTCCTGCACCACCTGCGCATCCAGCCCCACGCCGGCGAGCTGGATGAAATAGCGGGAATTCGCGCGTCCGATATCGATTTTGCGCGTGTGCCCGGCGCGAATGACGGCCCACGCCTCGTCGAGATCGCCCGGGAGGCCGAGTTCGGCGGCGAAGACATTCATCGTGCCGACCGGCAGGATGCCGAGCGCCACATCGGAGCCGGCGATTCCGTTGACCACGTCATTGACCGTGCCGTCGCCGCCGGCCGCCACGATCGTGGTGAAACCCTCCCCGACGGCGCGCTCGGCTGCGGCCCGCGCATCGCCCGGCCCGGTGGTGGTGCGGAGCGTGCAGTGGGGAAACTTCTCGATCTGTTTCCACGTTTTTTTCGCCCGCTCGCTCCGTGCGGCAGGGTTCAGAATGACGAGGATTTCCTGCATCGGCGGGAGGGCGTTTCGACCTTTTCTTTCGGGGTTCGGGGACTACGGTGTGCGCCGTGAAAAAACTTTCCAAGGCTATTCTCCTCGCGCTCGGCGCGTTGCTGATCCTGGTCGTTTTTGGGCTCTTCTGCGTAAACCTCTATCTCCAGTCGCCCCGCACACAGGTGCAAATTCAGATGCAGCTCAGCCGCGCGCTGCGCATGCCGCTGAAAATCACCAATACCAGCCTCTCCCCGTGGAGCGGCGTGCGCGTCAGCGGCATCACCATCCCGAATGGCGAC
>JAYTML010000245.1:0-2665 GCA_043728655.1 Chthoniobacter sp.
CGAATCGCGCCGATCGCCAGCGTCCCCTCGCTGGTCACCAGCGGGCTCAGGCTGATCTCGATGGAAAATTCCGCCCCGTCCCGGCGCAGGCCATAAAGCTCCAGTCCCGCCCCCATCGGTCGGGGATGAGGCGACTCGAAATACCCACCGCGATGACCGGGATGCCGCTCGCGAAAACGTTCAGGCATCAACGCCTCCACCTTCATTCCGAGCAATTCTTCCCGCGTGTAACCGAACATTTTCTCCGCCTGCGAATTGACGATGACGATGGCTCCCCGAGTATCGACGATCACGATGGCGTCCGGCGCGAATTCGAGCAGCGAACGATACTGCTGCTCGCTGGCCACCAACCGCGCTTCGCTTTTTCCCAGCCGGCGGAGCGCCTGCTCTCTTGCGGCCAGGACGCGTTCCCGCCCCAGTTCCGCGCGGCGACGGTGTTGCTCAAGGCGGTCCAGCAGCACCGCTCCGCGCAGCCCGATCAAGCTGAGCGCGACGAAGATCGCGGTGCCATAAGCGGCCACCGCCGAAGGCGTCGAAAACTGAAGACGGGCCTGAGCCCAAAGGCCCGTCGCGCCAAACCCGAGCGTCACGAGCGCGCCGATCGGCACCAGCCGGCGCGCCAGCCGTCCCGCATGGTGGGGACTGGAAAAAAGCCGGGTGATCCCTTCCGCAGGCCGCAGGCAAAACAAGCCGATGGCGATCAGGAGCAGCGCCACCGTGCTCGGGAGATAGAGCGACTTGAAAAGCAGCGCGCCGCCGCTGTCGCGCACGCCAAGGAAAAGACCGGCCAATCTCACCCAGGCCAATAACAGGACGCTCCCATTGATCACGTAGAAGTAGGACAACCCGCGGGGATGGCGCCAGGTGAGCAGCGCGATCCCGAGCAGGACCAGCGAAATGGCTGCGGCGAGGGAAGGCAGCAGGTCCAGCGCGGCCAACGGGGTCATGAGCCCCGGCGACCCGTCCACAGCAAGTTCCGATCGCGAGTGGAGAAAGTATTCGGTCACCGCTACCAGGCCATAAACGAGCACCCCGCAGGCCTCGCTCATCCCCGCCACGCGCCAGCGCCACCGCACGGACTGATTCCTTGTCCCGCGCTCCGCGAGGCCCATCATCAGCGAAGCCACCGCGAGAAGAAAGACCAGCGCGGTGGTGACCCGCACCCTCGGCAGGTCCGGGGCGAAGGAAGTCAGGATCGGCAAGTCCAGGATCCAGCCCGCGATAACCACGACGCAAATCGCCGCCGCCGCGAGGGCGGCGTGGTAGCCGAACCGGCGCACAACGGCGCAACGGTAGGCAATGTTGGAAAGAGAAGGAGGGCTCGGATTCACGGAGGGTGGGGCGACGCTAACCGGAGCGCCAAGCCGTCGGGCAGGCTACGTGCAATATTCCGGCCAGTCACCCACCACTTCGGACAGCGCGTCCCCATGGGAGGCCAGGGGATTGGAGGAGCCAGCGGTTTTCCCCCTGATCAGCCATCACGCACGTAGTAGCGCAATTGTGAAGTGACAAGCCTCGCGCGCCTTTGGAAGATGCGGGCACCCCAAGTATGAATCCCTCGAACTGGCCCGCGATCACTGACAAGACTCTCGCAATCATCATGGGCGGCGGCGCGGGGACGCGGCTCTTTCCGCTGACCAAGGAGCGCTCGAAGCCCGCCGTGCCGCTCGCGGGCAAGTACCGCATCGTGGATATCCCGGTCTCGAACTGCATCAACTCCGGCCTGCGCCGCGTGTACGTGCTCACGCAGTTCAACTCCGCCTCGCTGCACAAGCACATCAACTCCAGCTACAAGTTCGACAATTTCTCGCGCTCCTTCGTCGAGATCCTCGCCGCGCAGCAGACGCCCACGGACACGAGCTGGTACCAGGGCACCGCCGACGCCGTGCGCCAGAACCTCCGCGATTTCCTCCAGTATCCGTACGAGTACTACGTCATCCTGAGCGGCGATCAGCTCTACCGGATGGACTTCCGCGAGGTGCTCCAGCAGCACATCGAGACCGGGGCCGACATGACGCTGGCCACGATCCCCGTCGAGCGCGAGCCGGCGAAGGACTTCGGCCTCATGCACACCGACGAGAACCGGAAGATCATCCGCTTTGAGGAAAAGCCGAAGGACCCCGCCATCCTCGACGCCATGCGCATCCCGCCGTCGCTTTTGAAAGAGCTGGGCAGGCCCGCGGACGCGGAGCTGTTTCAGGCGTCCATGGGCATCTACATCTTCAACCGCGAGGTGCTCGTGAAGGCGCTCGACAACGACCTCGTCGATTTCGGCAAGCACGTGATCCCGGACATGCTCACTAAATTCCGCGTCCACTCCTACATCTACCAGGGCTACTGGGAGGACATCGGCACGATCCGCGCGTTCTTCGACGCGAATCTCCATCTCACCGGCGCGGTGCCGGAGTTCAATTTCTTCGACACCGTCACCCCCATCTACACGCACGCGCGTTTCCTCCCCGCCAGCAAGATCAATGGCGCCACCATCCGCCATGCGATCCTCTCCGACGGCTGCATCATCGACGACGCGCACATCGAGCGCTCGGTCATCGGCATCCGCAGCTATATCAAGAGCGGCACCACCGTGCGCGACAGCGTGATCATGGGCGCGGACTTTTACGACGCGGACCAGGCCGCGCGGGGCAATGCGCCCGAGCTGGGCATC
>JAYTML010000246.1:0-5226 GCA_043728655.1 Chthoniobacter sp.
CCGCCGTGCGCCCGGACGATGTCGATGGTCTCCTGCACCCGTCCGCCGCGGGTGACGACATCCTCCGCGACGATGAAGCGCGCGCCCGGCTCGATCTCAAATCCGCGCCGGAGCACCAGACGGCCCGCGTCGTCCTTCTCGACAAAAATGTGCGGCTTGCCGAGCGCGCGGGCGACCTCGTGGCCGACGATGATCCCGCCGAGTGCGGGCGAGATGACGCTTTCCGCCTCGATGCCGGCGAGCTTTTCCGCGAGCGCCCCGCAGACACGCGCGGCGATCTGGGTGTGCCGGAGGAGCAGCGCGCACTGGAAAAACTGCCGCGAGTGCAGCCCCGAGCGCAGGAGGAAGTGACCGTCGAGGAGGGCGTGGGTCTGGCGGAAGAGGTCGAGGACTTCAGCGTTGGTGAGCATGGGGAAAGTGACGAATGTGGAATGACGGGAGAATGACGAATCAGGAATGACGGAACGCGGTGCGGCGTCCGTCATTCATCATCGGGCATTCGCTATTCCGCCGCCGCGGCGGTCACCTCGATCTCCACCTGCGCGCCGCGCGGCAGGCCGGCGACCTGGATGGTGGAGCGTGCGGGATACGGCTCGGTGAAATACTTCGCATAGACGGCATTCATCGCCGCGAAGCTGCCGAGGTCGGTGAGGAAGACGGTCGTTTTCACGACGTTGGCAAAGGTCATGCCGTTCGCCTTGAGCACGCCCTCGATGTTCTGGCAGACGCGCTCGGCCTGCGTGGTCACGTCGATGCCGACGATCTCATTCGTGGCGGGATCGAGGGGGATCTGGCCGGCGCAGAAGAGCAGGTTTCCGACGGCGATGGCTTGGGAGTAGGGCCCGACGGCTGCGGGCGCTTCGGTGGTGGCGATGACGCGTTTCATAAAGGGCGCGGAGACTACCAGCCGACCATGGGCTGTCAATGAACGCGCGGCGCGACTGCGCGCGCGAGGGGGGCTCTACGCCGACTTGCGGGTCTCGAAGTCGTGGTAGATGACGGCGGACTTCGGGGCGGCGGCGATGACTTCGGCGACTTTGCGGGCGAGGGCGTCGATCTCGTAGGGTTTGGCGATCATCCCGGTGAAGCCGTAGTCTTCAAAGCGGCTGAGGACGGGGTCATTCGCGTAGCCGCTGGAGACGATGGCGCGGACCTCTGGATGGATCTCGCGGAGGCGCGCGATGGTCTGCGCGCCGCTGAGGCCGTCGGGCATGGTGAGGTCGGAGATGACGAGCGCGTAGGGCCGGCCTTCGCGGAGCGCCGTCTCGTAGGCGGTGATGGCCGAGGCGCCGTCGAGCACTTCGGTGACCTGGTAGCCGAGCGGCTCAAGCGTGCAGGTGACGAGCATGCAGATGGCTTCCTCGTCGTCGAGGACGAGGATGCGCGGCGAATCGGTGACGGGCTGCGGAGGCTGCACGGGGAGGGGGACGATCTCCTTTTCCGAGGCGGGGAGGCAGATGGTGAAAGTGGAGCCTTCACCGGGCCGCGACTCGACATGGATGACGCCGCTGTGGCTCCTGATGATGGAGTAGGCGGTGGCGAGGCCGAGGCCTGTGCCTTTGGGCTTGGTGGTGAAATACGGATCAAAGATTTTTTTGAAATACTCCTCGGGAATCCCGATGCCCTGGTCCTGCATGGAGAGGCGGATCCAGCGCCCGGCGCGGAGTCCGAGGGTGTGGGAGTCGCAGGGCAGTTCGAGGTTTTCCGCCGTGATGGTGAGGGTGCCGCCGGCGGGCATCGCCTGGTGGGCGTTGATGGCCAGATTGCTGATGACCTGGCTGATCTGGCCGGCGTCGATCTCGACGGGCCAGAGGTCGTCCGGCAGTTGGGATTCGCAGTGGACCGGGGTGGAGAGCAGCGAGAGGGAGAGGGTGTTGCGGACGAGGCTCGGGAGGGTGGTGGTCTGCTTGATGGGCGCGCCTCCTTTGGCAAAGGTGAGGAGCTGACGCGAGAGGTCCTGCGCGCGGCTGCTGGCTTTTTTGGCGATGGTCAGGCGCTCGGCGACGGTCTCATCGAGCGCCGGATGGATGAGCGCGAGGGAGAGATTGCCGAGGATGGCGGTGAGGAGGTTGTTGAAATCGTGGGCGATGCCGCCGGCGACGACGCCGAGGCTGTCGAGCTTGTCCGCCCGCTGCTGCTCCTCCTCGAGGCGGCGGCGTTCGGTGATGTCGCGGAAGACGACGATCGCTCCCATTTTCCGCATGGCGTGATCGCGGATGGGCGAGGCATTTCCCTCGATGAGCCGCTCCTCGCCGATGCTGCCGCCGCGCGCTGAGAGCAGCGAGGGGCCCTCGAGCCCCTCGGCCAGTCCGGTCTCGACGATGCGCTGGAGCACGCGTGCGCGCGGCTTGCGCGTGCGCTCGTCGAGGAGCTGGAAAACTGCGCCGAGAGGCTGGCCGACGGCTTCTTCCTGCGTCCAGCCGGTGAGCCGCTCGGCGACGGCATTGATCATGAGGATGCGGCCGTCGGTGCCGAGCGTGAGGAAGCCGTCGGCGATGGAGCGGAGGGTGACGGCGAGGCGCTCCTTCTCGGCGGCGAGTTCGGCCTCGGTTTGCTTGCGCTCGATCTCCGCGGCGGCGCGGGCGGCGAAAATACGCAGTGTGCTCTCGATGATCTGCGTCTCGGAGAGCGCCTTGCGGTCGAGGATTCCTATGAGGCCGACGGGCTTGCCTTTGTGGTCGGTGAGCGGGACGGCGACAAAGCTCTCGGCGTTGAGGTCCAGGAGGAGGACGTCTTCGGGGAAAAGGGTGCGGACCTGGGCGAGATGGGCGTGGGTGCCTTTGGAAAGGACCTGGGCGCAGGCGGAGTGTGCGATGTCGTAGGGGCACACGCTACGGATGCTGCCCACCTCCGCCACGGTGAGTGAGGCGGCCGTGGCGAGGCCGCCCTTTTTGAGCTCCACGAGGAAGGCGAAATCGTTGGCGAGCGCTTTCGAGAGCTGCTTGAGGAGCGAGCGGAGGAATTCCTCTCCGGTCGTGTTGGAGACGCCGATGCTGATCTGCCGGAGGGTGTCCTCCGAGCGCTGGCGCTCGCTCACGTCGCGGACGATGGCCACAAACTGCCGGTAGCCTGCGACCTCCATGGCGCTGAGCGAGACCTCGATGGGAAAGGGGTAGTAGCCCTGCCGCTGGCCGACGGTGGCGATGGCGCTGCCGCTCCCGCTTTTCATCTCGTGAAAAAAGAACCGCTGCGGGATGAGAATCGAGAGATTCTGCCCGACGACCTCGGCCGCCCGCTGGATGAAGATGCGCTCCGCCGCGGGATTGAGCGAGCGGATGATGCCGAGGTCATCGACGGTGATGACGGCGTCGAGCGTGTTGTCGATGATTGCGCGCGTCTGGGCCTCCGCGGTGCGGGCTTTGGCGAGGTGCCGGCGGATGCCGCGGAAGCTGGCGGAGGCGGAGGAGAGCAGCAGGCCGATCGAGACGGCGCCGAAGAGGACGAAACTCCCGGACTGGAGAAGGTGCCGGCTCCCGGAGGCGGCGGTGCCGTTTTGCAGGATATCCTCCGAGTCCCGCTTGAAGCGGCTGAGCGCGAGGTGGAGGTCGCGCAAGGCGGCAGGTTCTGCGGTGGGTGGTGCGTCTCCGTCATCGGCTGCCGGCTTCCGGACGGGGAGCGGGAGCGCTGTCTCGCTCATCCAGTGCTGGAAGTCCCCGGCGATCCGGCGGATGGCGTCGCGGCGCACCGGCTCGGTCTGGAGGAGCGGGATGATTTCGAGAAGCTGTTTTCGGAAGGCGTTGCAGCCGCGCCGGAACTGCTCATCCGCGACCGGGTCGGCGGTGAGCAGATACGTGCGGCGCGCCGTCTCCAGGCTGGAGAGATTCGTCTCCGCGGTGGTGGCGCTGCGGAGGATGGCGAATTCCTGTGTGCCCCGCTCCAGCACAGTGTGCTCGTGTGCGGAAAGCGCGAGAAAGGCGGCCCCGAGCGCCACGACCACTGTGATGCCGATGGCGGTGGCGCGCACGTCCCAGAAGGGAAAACCCTCCTCGCCGGCGAAACGGCGGCGCCATTTCCCGAAGGTCGGGAAGTGCGGGGACGGGGAACGGAGAGGCATTTGGCAGAAGAAGCATAGCTAGGGGCGTGCCTCAGCGGGCAGGAGTCATAATCCGCGTGCGGCGTCCCCTGACACGTGCCCCGGATTTGAGTCGCGCACCGGTGAGCTTCGTGCATCTTCCGTGCTCCGCTTCCGACCGCCTACCCATGCTCCGACACCGCGAAAAAGTCCTCGCCCACGCCGAGCAGCAGCTCCGTTCCCAAGGCGCGCTGAATTCCGCGGAGCTCCTTTTCCTCTACAAGAAATTCCTTAAGATAGAGAACCATCGCCTCCGCTTAAAGCACTCCGCCGGCGGGGGCGGACGCGAGATTTGCGCGCAGCGTGCCAGCCTCCTGGATGTGGTCCTGCGCCACCTTCTCGACGCCGCGCTGGAGACCGCCGCCGCGCCCGGCCAGTCGCTCAAGCTCGCGCTCGTCGCCATCGGCGGGTACGGCCGCGGAGAGCTCAATCCCTTTAGCGATGTGGACATCATGTTTCTCCACCCGGACTTGCCGAAAAAGCTCGAGCCGCGGATCGACGAGATCGTCCAGAAGATCCTCTACATGCTCTGGGACGTGGGCTTCAAAGTGGGGCACTCCACCCGGTCGATCGCCGGCGCCGTGAAGCAGGCAAACGAGGACATGCTCTCGAAAACCGCGCTTCTCGAGTCGCGCCTCATCGCCGGGGATTCGCAGCTCTTTGGGCAGTTCCGCGCCGCCTTTGTGGAGAAATGCGTGGACGGCCACGTGGACGAATACATCGGCCAGCGCGTGACCAACCAGGCCGAGCGCCACGAGAAATTCGGCCGCACCGTCTATATGCAGGAGCCGAACATCAAGAACGGCTGCGGCGGCCTGCGCGACTACCAGAACCTCCTGTGGATCAGCTTTTTCAAGGAGCGCGTGCAGTCCACCGCGGGCCTCGTCGAGAAAAAGCTCATCAATGAGACCGAGCGCCGCCAGCTCGACCGCGCCTACGATTTCCTCCTCCGCATCCGCACCGAGCTGCACTACCTGAACAAGCGCTCGACCGACGTGATCATCATGAGCCAGCAGGTGCAGATCGCGAACCGGCTCAACTATCCGCAGAAGAACATCCTCCGCCGCAGCGAGGCCTTCATGCGCGACTACTACCAGAACGCGCGGAGCATCTACACCACCACGGAGCTGCTTTCCGAGCGCCTCTCCATCCCC
>JAYTML010000247.1:0-3177 GCA_043728655.1 Chthoniobacter sp.
GGTGATCAGGCGAAGCGCTGGGCGCGGCTCGGCGCGATTCTCGACGTGGACAAATTTCTCAGCCATCTCGCCATGGAGTCCATCCTCGCGCACTGGGACGGCTATGATTTCAACCGGAACAACTACCGCGTCTATTTCGATTCCGAGACGAAGAAGGCCGTGTTTTTCCTCCACGGGATGGACCAGACCTTTGGTGATCCGGGGGCACCGGCTGTGCGCGATCCGGGCGCGATGGCGGGGCAGGCTGTGATGAGCAATCCCGAGTGGAAGGCGAAGTATCGCGAGCGGGTGCGGGAGATTTACGAGACCGTGCTCAAGCCGGTGGACTGGGCGCAGCGCGTCACTGAGGTCGGACAGAAAGTGCAGGCGGCGCTCGCGAAAAGGAACCCGAAGTGGGCGCAGGATTACCAGGGGCAGATAACTGCCGCCCGCGAACGGGTGACGCAGCGCATCGCGAATGTGGGCAGGCAAATGGGCGACTTGCCGAAGCCGCCGCAGTTTGACAAAGACAACGTGCTGCGGCTCGCCGACGGCTGGGGCCCGGAGAATGGCTCGGGTGGCGATGCGGCGATGGATGAGGCGGCCGTGGATGCAAAGAAGTGCCTGCACATCCGCGCGAATGGCGCCAGCGCTGGCTCGTGGCGGCGGACGATGAATCTGCCGCCGGGCAGGTACCGGTTCGAGGCGCGCGTAAAGACGGCGGGAGTGGCCGCGATGGATGACGCCAAGAACAAGGGAGCCGGGATCCGCATCTCAGGCGGGACAAAGGGCCCGGACTCCGCCGAAGGCGACAGCGCGTGGAAGTCGCTGGGATACGATTTTGAAGCGCCGGGCGGTGACGTGATCCTCGTCGCCGAACTCCGCGCACAGAAGGGTGACGCGTGGTTCGAGCGCGATTCGCTGCGGCTCGTCTGGAGGAAGTGACCGCGTGCGGAGCGGGAGCGAAAGTCTTCGCCTTGGCGCGGGGCGGATGCTTCTCTGCGCTGCATGAAGCCTGCCCCCCTGCTGCTCATCAGCCTCCTCGCGTCAGGCATCGTCGCGGAGGCGCAGCCCGACCGCGCTGCCAATGGCGGGCCGGAGCCGGTGGGATTCTGGCGCTTTGAAAAGGACGTGAAATCGGAAGTGGAGACCGCCGGCCTGGGGACGGCCAGGCGACTGGATGGCGCGGAGCTTTTCTTTAGCGACGAGGTCGCCGCGCACTACATCTACGACCCGCTGCGGCGGCTCTCGTATCCGAATAACGCGAGCCTGATTTTCCAATCGAAAGACGGCCACAACGACGCGCTGGAGGTCGCGCTCGACGCCGCGCAGGCCGGGCTCGTGGGGGAGAGCGTGACGCTGGAGCTTTTCTTCAAGCCGGATGGCGAATGGGAGGGGCCGCTCGCGATGAAGGCGCGGGTCATCGACGCCGCGGCGGAGTGGGGGCTGGAGGCGCGGTATTTCGCTCAGCACCGGCAGACGTATCTGCACGCCTTTTTCACAGCACCGGGCGGAAAGACGGAGCACTTTCGCGGCGGCCACTACGGCACGAGCGCGCAGATTTTCAAAGACAGCCCCGACTGGCGGCACATGGCTTTCGTCCACGACGCCGCGGCGAAAACGCTCGCCTGCTACATCGACTACTACCAGGTGAAGACCATCGCCGCGCCGGCGGAGATGCGGTGGGACAGCGCGCCGCTCTACATCGGCGGCGGGCCAAAGGGCTCCATGTTCGCGGGGAAGATCGACGAGGCGCGGCTCACGCGCGGCGCGCTAAAGCCCACGCAGTTTCTCCGCGCACGCGCGGAGCCGATCGAGGCGGTGAGCTTCGAGAGCGAGGAGACCGTGCTCCCTCGTGACAGCGGCTACATCGACGCGCGCGAGGCCTTCGGCGCGGTGGGCGACGGCAAGACCGACGACACCGCCGCGCTGAACGCCGCCTTTGCCGCGCTCGCGAACCGTGTGCCGCTCGCCTACCACACGCTCTACCTCCCGCCGGGCACCTACCTGGTGCGCGACACGCTGCTCAGCAGCCGCTTCTTCTCCGTGCGCGGCGCGGGCGAGGACAGGACTGTGATCAAGCTGCGTGACAAAGCGGACGGCTTTCAGAATCCCGCGGACCCACGCCCCGTCTGGCGCGCGAGCAGCACCAAAGGCCCGCCGGGATCGAACAGCGCCGTCAACGGCAGCAGCATCTCGCTCTACATCCGCGGCCTCACCATCGACACCGGCAAGGGCAACCCAGGCGCGAAAGGGCTCGAATACCACTCGAACAACATCGGCCGGCTCGAAGACGTGACCATCCGCAGCGGCGACGGCGCGGGAGTCGTCGGCCTCGACCTCACGCACAAGGCCAATGGCCCCGCACTCATCGACCGCGTGCGCGTGAGCGGCTTCGACTACGGCATCACCTCCGAGTGGCAGGAGTACTCTATGACGATGGAGCACATCGCCCTCGACGGGCAGCGCAAGGCGGGCATCAGCAACAAGGGAAACATCCTCGCCATCCGCGGCCTCACGAGCACGAACAAGGTGCCCGCGCTCATCAGCGAAGGCGCGAACTCCATGATCACGCTGCTCGATTCCACGCTCACCGGCGGCGGGAGCGGTGAGGCGGCCATCCGCGCCGAGGGCGCGCTTTACGCGCTCCGCGTGAAAACCGGTGGCTACAAGTCCGCGGTGGAAAAGCGGACGCTCACCGACGCGAAGGCGAAGACGTGGACAAGCGAAAGCATCCCCGGCCCCGTGCTCGACGAATACATCGGCGATCATGTGGTGATGGGCCACGGCAGTCCGAAGGGCGCGCTCAAGCTCCCGATCGAGGACACGCCTGAAGTCCCGTGGGGCGACATCCGCACCGACTGGGTGAACGTGAAAACCTTTGAGGACAAAAAGGCCGGAGACGACTGGACGCCCGCCATCCAGGCCGCCATCGACTCCGGCGCAAAGACGATCTACTTCCCGCAGGGCGACTACCCCGTCGAAGGCACCATCCGGCTCCGCGGAAAGACCGAGCGCCTTTACGGAATGCACGCTGGCATCGGCCGGCCCAAAGGCTTCACCGGCGAGGAACCGGCGCTCGTTTTCGACGAACCCGACGCCGCGCGGACCGTCGTCATCGAGCGACTCGCCATCGCCGGCCTGCGCCACGCCTCGCCGGCCACCTTGGTTTTGAAAAGCGCGGGCCCAGGCCGCTAC
>JAYTML010000248.1:0-6355 GCA_043728655.1 Chthoniobacter sp.
GTCGAGAGCATCGTCAGCCAGTGGTCGCGTCCGCGAAAAGTCAGCTCCAGCCGCGCCTCCGCGCCGCTCGCGAAACCGGTGCCTTTCGCGTAATCCGTCTCGACCGGCAGCAGGTCGCCGAGCGCGGAATCGGCGAGCGATTTCTGCCGTCCGAGCACGCCGGGGAGAAAGACGAGCCCGCTCGCCTGCTGCTCGATCAGGCCCTTGATCATCGTCGCATTCTCCGGCGTCAGCATCCCGCCGCCGATGCCCACGTCTCCGAGGAAAATCACGTCGTAGCTTTGCAGATCCTCGCGCTTCGCCGGGAACTCCTTGAGGTAGCCCGCGCCTTCGCCTGGGCCGAGCGCCGGGTGATAGAGCACCGTATTCATCGCCACGCCGGGGTCGCGCATCAGCGCATTGCGCAGGTAGCGAAACTCCCAGCGCGGCTGCGAATCCACGACCAGCACCTTCAGCGTTTCCTTGCGCACGGCGAGGTGGAAGCCGCGCTCGTTGTTCGCCGCGAAAACCTCCTCGCGCTCGACGGGCACGCGCACGGTGAAGTCTCCCTCGCCCTCCGCCTGCGGCGTGAAAACGAGCATGTCCTGCACCTGCCCCATCGGCGGCAGCGTCACGGCCTTCGCGCCTTTCGCCTCGCCCGGCCCCTGCACGGTCACGGTCGTTTTGACCTCGCGCGGCAGATGATTCTGCACGGTGAACATCACGCTGATCCGCTCGTTCACGAGCCCGTAGGTCGGCGCGAGCACCGACATCAGCTCCACGTCCGGCAGATACGTCTCGCTGCCCACGCCGACCGTGAAGACCGGCACCTCGCGCTGCGCCAGCGCGGTCGCGGCGGTGATCGGCGACTTGCCGAGATTCGCGTCGCCATCGGAAAGCAGAAGCACCGCGCGCAGGTCGCTGTGCTGCTTGAGCACGCGCTCCAGCGGCGAGTTCAGGTCCGTGCCAATCTCGGTTTCGACATCCGCTTTTGCCTCGTCCGCGGGCGGCTGCGAAAAGGGCTCGATCGTCACCTGGTACTGTTTCTCCAGCGGCGCGGAAAACTTCGCCTCGATCTGCTGCTTCACCCAGTCCGCGCGCGACATCGTCTGCTTCTCGCCGGTCAGCACGTCGCGCGTCTCCATGCTCCCCGAGGCGTCGTAGAGCACGACGACGCGCGGCTGTTCCGTCCGCTTTTTCACCACCACGCGCTCCGGCCGGAGCAGGGTGAGAGCGATGAGCACCGCGACGATGAAGCGCAGAACATGCAGCGCCGTCAGCCACCCGCCATGCCCCTCGCGCCGCAGGCTCCGGACAAAAAACCACGCCGAAGCCAGCACGAACGCCGCCGCGACGACGATGACCCACGGGGCGGTATTGATCTGCCAGGTGTCAGTCATGGCATTGGGAATTCAGGCGCATGAATTTCACACGGGACGCCGCGAGAAACTCCGGGTGGAGCACTCGACCCGAGTGCTGTTCGCGGCGACCCGCCGCGAACACCCGTGTGCGCGCCCGCTCGCAAGACGGGGCATGTGAGCTGGGTTGCGCTCCGTCGCTGCGTTCGGCGGGACGCCGAACGCAGCACTCGGGTCGAGTGCTCCACCCGGAGTTCCCGTCGCAGCATCATCCGGCTCATACACCCACCTCCGCGGGCTGGGGCTTTGCCTGTGCGCGCGGCGCGGTGCGCGCGGCCGGCTTCTGCGGGATCATCGCCTTGCTGGTGGCGAGGAGCATTTCCACGCACATGAAGAGCATCGTGACGACGATCATCGCGGGCCAGATCTCGCTTTGGAGGCGGTCGGCTTTCAGCTCCATCGCGCCGGCCATGACGGTGAGCTTCACGCCGCGCAGCAGCTCGGGAAGACGCGCGCGGTCGGTGAGTTCCGTGTCGTCCTCGGCGTCGGGACGGTTCAGCGCCAGGCGGTTCGCGCCACTCTGATACACGCCCGCGTGCCAGCGCCAGTCGCGGCGCTTGTCGGTCTCGATCGCGCTCCAAGTTTCCTCGGAATCGGCCGGGCGCCACTCGCCTGCCACGGCCATGCTCGGCGGCGCGAGCCGCTGGCCGCCGAGCGTGACGAGCCGCTGGACCATCGGCAGCAGGACAAATCCGTCGCCGAGGCTGCTCCACTCCGGCTCCGGCAGCGTGGCGCAGGCGAAGACGCGGCCCGCGCCGACTTTCCGGTCGATGAGGAATGGGCGGCCATCGGAAAACGTGCCGGCGACGTGCGCCGTCTCGTCCGCAGCGGGAAGCTGGCGGCGCGCAATCTCCAAACGCGCAAGCGGGAGCGGCGAACCGCTGTCCGTGCGGCCGAGCGGGCCATCGAGATCATCCCACGCGGCGACGCGGAAAGGCGCTTCCTTCGGCGCAGGCTCCGCGCTGCCCCACGTCACGCCGAGCGGGCCGGCTCCGCTTTCGCCGCCGGGCGGCAGGCAGAGCAGCACACCGCCGCTTTCCACCCAGCCTTGCAGCGCCGTCGCCACAGCCTCGGCGGGCGCGGGCGCGGCCCAGACGATGAGCGCGGTTTCCTTCCACGCGATGCTCTCCGCCCGCGCCGGAAGAAACATGTCTGCAGTGCGGTCGGCGCGCGTGCGGTCCGGCGCGGCGGCGAAGCGCAGGCGCTGCGCCGACGGGCCTTCGCCGACGATCACGGTGCGGAGTGGCAGCGGCGGCGCGTAGGCAAAGTAGGCGGTGTTGTCCGCGAGATCGTCGTCGGCGGGCAGCTCGACCTTTCCCCAGCCCGGCTCGGTTTTCGTAAGATCAAATTTCAGGTTCTGCCGCTGCACCGCGGCGCTGAGCGTGATGTCAGTCTGGCTCTTCGCGCCGTCGCGCGTGATGAGCAGCGGGACCGCACCCTTGCGCTCGCCCTCCGCTCTCAACTCCAGCCCGAGACTGAGCTGCGCCTTGCCGGTCTTCGAATCGCGCACGCGCAGATCGGCGGCTTTCACCGCGATGGAAAGATTGCCGGCTGCTGGTGCGGAGAGATCGAGGACGCGCACGCGGACGCTTTGCGGCAGGCCAGCGAAACGCGCGGCGATGTCCTGCCATTCGGCGCTGTCGGGCCGCCAGTTGCTCGCCTGCAAATCGCTCGCGATCCACAGCTCGGCGCTGCCGGGTTTGTTTTTCACGAGGTAATCGAGCGCCGTGCGGAGCATCGCGGGGAGATCGGCGGCAGTGTCGGTCGGCTCGGCCATCTGCATGGTCGTGAGGCCCGAGGCGTCGGCGATCTCCAGCGGCTGGCGCAGCACGTTTTCCAGAAGGATGAAATGGCTGCCGGCGCTCTGCTTCGCCGCCTGTGCGAGGAGGCCGAGCGCATGGGCGCGTTTGCTTTCCTGCTGCCCGCCGCCGTGCGACTCCATGCTGGCCGAGCGGTCGAGCAGGATGAGCACCGTCTCCGGCACGCCGCCCGCCGCCGCGCCGATCCAGCCTCCGGTCAGCGGCCGCGACATCGCCCAGATGAGGAAAAGGATGACAAGCATCCGCGCGGCGAGCAGCAGGTACTGGCGGATCTTCGCGCGGCGCGTGGCGGCGCGGTTCGCTTTCAGCAGAAAGATCATCGCCGCCCAATGCACCGTCTTGTAGCGCAGCCGGTTCAGCAGATGGATGATGAGCGGCAGCAAAACCGCCGGCAGCGCCCAGAGCATCCATGGTTGGAGATAGGCCATCAGCGGGATGCGGGATGGAGGAGCGCGTTTTCCGAACTCGCCTCGCACATCCCGAATTTCGTATCCATGCGGCAATGAGTTACCGGGACCTGGATATTTGGAAACTCGCGCGGGAGTTGAGCATTGAAATTCACCGGATGACGCTGACCAAGCTCCCGAAGTTCGAGGCTTACGAAGTGGGATCGCAGATTCGCAGATCCGCAAAGTCGATTCGCGCCAACATCGTCGAGGGTTACGGTCGGCGCCGCTACAAACTGGAGTTTATCAAGCACCTGACCTACGCGCATGGCTCGTGCGACGAATCGATCGATCATCTCGATACGCTCTTTGAAACCGGGTCGCTGGCTGACGAAACGCTCTACTCTGAACTCCGCTCTCGGTTCGACAAACTCGGCGGTAAAATCAACCGCTTCATCACCTCCGTCGAAGAGCAGCATCTCCCGCCCCGCTGAACCACTCGCGAAGCGCATCCCGCATCCCGCATCCCGCATCCCGGCCCGCTCACCGTCCCCCCTTCTTCATCGCGCGCACGCGCTGGAGCATGAAGTTTGTCAGCACTCCCTCGAAAGCCTGGTCGAGATAGGTGAAATGGTAGTCCACGCGGAACTGCTGGCAGCCGTGCCGGAGGGCGGCGAGATACTCGCGCAGCGCGTCGCCGTAGGCTTCGCGGACGACGGCGGGATCGGTGATGAGGTCGGCGCCGCTCTCAAGATCGACGAAGCGGACCGGGCGGGTGAAATCGAAGTCGTATTCCTGGCGGTCGAGCAGATGGAAGACGGCGACGTCGTGCTTGTAAAAGTGCAGGTGCTTGATGGCGTCGAGCAGTGGCGCGACCTCGGTGAAAAGGTCGCTGACGATGACGACGAGCGCGCGCGAACGGATGCGCTCCGCGAAGTCGTGCAGGGTCTGGACGATGTTCGATTCACCGGCGGGCTTTGTCTCCGCGAGCATCCGGTAGAGCTGGCGCAGATGCGTGGGGGTGCGGCGCGGCGGGAGGTCGTGCGCCTTGTCGGCGAAGCAGGTGAGCCCCACAGCGTCGCCCTGATGGACGAGCAGATGCGCGAGCGTGCCGGCGAGCCGGCGCGCGTAGTCGAAGCGCGTGCCGCCCTCGGGCGTGCTCGTAAACTTCATCGAAGCCGAGGTGTCCACGACGAGGTAGCAGCGCAGGTTGGTGTCGGCCTCGAACTCGCGGATGAAGAACTTGTCCGTGCGGCCAAAGACGCGCCAGTCGAGGTGTTTGATGTCGTCGCCCGGCGCGTACTTTCGATACTCCGCAAACTCGACCGAAGCGCCTCGCGTGGCGGAGCGGTGCTGGCCGGTGACGCTCCCGAGCATCGGGTGGCGCACGTTGAGCATCAGCCGCGAGAGGCGCGCGATGGCGCCCTGGTCGAGGAAGTCAGTTTGATGCCCGGGACTCGCCATGATCAGCGTTCCATCCGCAACTTCATTCCGCCGTCTCTTTGATCATCCGCTTGATGATCTCGACGCTGTTGATGCCTTCGCTCTCGGCGTGGAAATTCACGAGGATGCGGTGCGCCAGCACCGGCTCTGCGACCGCGAGCACGTCTTCGAGCCGCACGATGTAGCTGCCCTGCAGGACGGCGCGCGCTTTCGCCCCGAGGACGAGATACTGCACGGCGCGCGGGCCGGGGCCCCACATCACCCACTTCTTGATCCACTCCGGCGACTCCTCGCCAGCCGGGCGGCATTTGCGCACGAGCTTCACGATGAAGTCATAGACATGATCCGGCACGGGCACGCGGCGCACCACGTCCTGGAAGCGCAGGATGTCCGGCGCGTGCAGAATCTTGTCGAGCACCGGAGGTGCACCGCCGGTCGTGGTCTTCGCGATCTGCAGCTCCTCCGCCGCGCTCGGGTAGCCGACATTGATGAGGAACATGAAGCGGTCGAGCTGCGCCTCGGGCAGCGGATAGGTGCCTTCCATCTCGATGGGGTTCTGTGTGGCGAGCACGAAGAACGGTTCGGCGAGCACATGGCGCACGCCGGCGGCGGTGACCTGGTGTTCCTGCATCGCTTCCAGCAACGCGGCCTGGGTCTTGGGCGGAGTGCGGTTGATTTCATCCGCGAGAATCATGTTCGCGAAGATGGGGCCGGGCGCGAAGGTGAGCTTCCGCCCCTCGCCAGAGTCCTGGAGGATCTCGGTGCCGGTGATGTCCGCAGGCATGAGGTCGGGCGTGAATTGGATGCGCTGGAATTTAAGGTGGAAGATTTGCGCGAGCGATTTGACGAGGAGCGTCTTGGCCAGTCCGGGCGCGCCGGTGATGAGGCAATGCCCGCCCGCGAAGAGCGCGATGAGGAGCTGCTCGACGACTTCGTGCTGGCCGATGATGACCTTGGAGAGTTCGGCGCGGATGCGGTCGCGCCCGGCAATGAGTTGTTCGACGGCTTGTTGTTCGGAGGGGTTATGCACGGGATTCCTTCGGTTGGCAGAACTGTTCGATGAAGTCGGCGGGTTTGATTGGTTGGGGGCGATAGCCCGCCGTTCGCAAGATGCCGAAGTGCTCGTCATCGGTGACGATGAAATCGGCCTGCGCAGCGATGGCGCAATCGACAAACTTGTTGTCATCCGGGTCGGCGGTGAGAAGGGATTCGACCAGATTCCATCTCGTGGAGCCGGACTGCCGGGTGACGACCTCCTGGTACTCGGTCATCATCTCATTGGAAACGACTAGTTCGAACCGTCCTTGCA
>JAYTML010000249.1:0-5966 GCA_043728655.1 Chthoniobacter sp.
TTCCAGACGACGCCGCGGATGCCGACTTATCTGCTGGCGCTGTTTGCGGGCGAGTTTGAGCGGTTGGACGACAAGGCGGACGGGGTGAACCTGAGCATCTTCACCACGCCGGGAAAGCGGGAGCAGGCGCGCTATGCGATGGAGGTGACCAAGGAGGTGCTGCGGGATTTTGCCGAATACTTCGGGACAAAGTATCCGCTGCCCAAGCTGGATCAGATCGCGCTGCCAAATACAGGTGCGGGCGGAATGGAGAACTGGGGCGCGATCGTGTATCGCGAGGATCTGCTGCTCTTCGATCCGGCGACGTCTTCCGAGGCGCAGAAGCAGCGGGTGTACGGGATCGTGGCGCATGAGATCGCGCACCAGTGGTTTGGCAATCTGGTGACGATGGCGTGGTGGGACAACCTGTGGCTGAACGAGGGCTTTGCGAGCTGGATGGCGACGAAGCAGATGGCGCTGCGGCAGCCCGCCTGGAAGCCGTGGCTGCGCGCCGCCGCCGGCCGGGAATCGGCCATGCGTCTGGATGCGCGAGCGACGACTCACCCGATCCAGATGCCGGTTCGGACGGAGTCGGATGCGGCGGATGTTTTCGACGAGATCACGTATCAGAAAGGCCAGGCGGTGCTGCGGATGCTGGAGGCGTGGCTGGGGGAGGACGTTTTTCGCGACGGAGTGCGGCGGTACATGAAGGCGTTCTCGTTTTCCAATACGACGACGGCCGACCTGTGGGACTCACTGGGCACGGCGAGTGGAAAAGACGTGGGGGCTTTCGCCAAAGGATGGACGGAGCAGCCGGGATTTCCGGTGGTGGTGGTCGGCGGCATCAGCTCTCCGGGCGGCGGCGTGCCGGCGTGCTGGCAGCAGCGCTTCACTGTGCATCAGCCGGACGCGCCCGCGCTGAGCTGGCTGGTGCCGCTTTCCTACGCGCCGGCAGGGAATCCGGAAAGCGCGCTGACGGCGGTGCTCGGGGCGAAGGAGCCGCTAAAGCTGACTCTCGAACCGGAGGATGCCGTGAAAGTGAATGTCGGCGGAGTGGGCTACTACCGCACGGAGTATGCCGGCATCTACGCGGCGCGCATCCTCAAGGCGGTGCCGCACATGGCGGAGGCGGACCGGCTGAACCTGCTCCAGGACCAATGGGCGCTGGCGCAGGCGGGCCGGGAGAAAGTCACACGCTACCTCCGGCTCGCGGATGCGCTCATCGACACGGCGACACCGACGGAGCTGGAGCAGATCCTTGGCGTCCTCTGGCAGATCGACCGCATGAAACGCGACGCGGTGGCGGCGGGATCGCCGCCGGAACGACTCGATGCCTTTCGCTCATGGGCACTCGCCTTTCTCCGCCCGCAGATCGAGAAGCTCGGATGGGACGCGGCGGCGGGAGAGGCGCCGCTCGTCACGCAGCTTCGCCCGCGTGTGCTCGCGCTGTCCGCCGCATTCGGCGACAAGGGAACGCTGCGCATCGCGCGGTCGCGATTCGCGAGCTACCTCGCCGACCCCGCGACGCTCGACGCCGATCTGCGCGGCATCGTGCTGACGATCATCGGACGCGAGGCGGATGCCGAGACGTGGGGTGTGCTGCACGCGCTGGGCCGGAAGGCCGCCAGCTTCGAGCAGAAGCGCGAGCTTTACAGCGCGCTCGCCGCCGTCCGCGATCCGGCGCTCGCGGCGCTCGCGCTCGCGCTTTCGCTCACCCATGAGCTGCCCCCGCGCGACGCCACGCGGCTCGTCTCACGCGTGGCGGATGCCGGGGAGCACGCCGAGGCAGCGTGGGCCTTTGCCCGCGAGAATCGGGATGCGCTTTTTGCCAAGCTCACCGCGCATCAGGCCAATGAGTACGTGCCCGAACTCCTCACGCTCCTCCCTGCGACGGAGGCGCGCGCGGTGGAACTGGAGGCGTGGGCCGCGAAAAACCTCCCGCCCGGCGCGGGCCGCAGCGTGGCGAAAGCGGCGGACGAAATCCGATTCCAGGCGGACTTCCGCAAGCGCGTGCTCGGGGATATCGAGGCATGGTACGCCTCGAAACTCCCGCCGCCGGCGAACGCGGCGAGGTGACACGCCCCACCCGCCGGGGCTGAATAGTGCTTGGCCCGGCAGCCGGCTTGCGCCAAAAGGTCCGCGCCCTCGCGGGCCCGATGGAGTTCGAGATCACGCACGTCACTCACTACCGCTACACGCACCCCGCCGCCGAAGCCTACGGCGAAGCGCGCCTGACCCCGCCCGACCTTCCGACTCAGACCGTGATCAGCCACCGCCTGGTGCTCGATCCCGTGGTGCCCACCTCCGGCTACACCGACCACTTCGGAAACCGCGTGGACTTTTTCTCGCTGCCCTTCCGTCACCAGCGCCTCGCGGTCACGAATCACTCCGTCGTCCGCACACGCGCCGTGCCGCTGCCCGCGGAGGCGCTGGCGCTGCGCGTGCAGGATGCGCGGCAGATTCTCCGCTCGATGATGACGGACGTTTTCGACTACCTCCAGATGACTCCCGTGGTGCAGCCCACGCGCGAGTCCGCCATCTGGGCGAAGCGCTTCCTCCCCGGCGACGCGCTCCTCGGCGAGGCGCTGGAGCGCTTGAACGGCGCGATCCACGCGGAGTTCAAATACCGCGCGGGCTCGACGGAAAACAGCACCCCGCTGGCGACGATCTGGCGGCAGCGCGAGGGCGTGTGCCAGGACTTCGCGCACATCGGCCTGAGCATCCTGCGCGGTGCCGGGTTGCCCGCGCGCTACGTCTGCGGCTACATCGAGACCGATCCCGTGCGGCGCGCGGATGGCACGCTCGCGCGGATGGTCGGCGCCGTCGCCACGCACGCGTGGATCGAGGTCATGGTGCCGGGCCGCGTGTGGGTGGCGCTCGATCCCACGAACCGGCAGTGGGTCGGCGAGCGGCATGTGGCGGTGAGCTTTGGCCGCGACTACCGAGACGCCACGCCGCTCCGGGGCACATTCAAAGGGAGCGGAGGGCAGGGGATGAAAGTGCGCGTGCTGATGAAACGCCGTGCGTCGCGCGCGGAGAAAGCGAAGATTCCAGCATGAGGGTCCGCATCGCCTACCAGACGCAGTATGCCTACGAGGAGGCGGTCACGTTTTCCACGCACCTCTTCCGCCTTTTTCCAAAGCCGGACCGCTCGACCCGCGTGCGCGCGCTGGATTTCCAGACAAATGCCGGCGCGGTGGTGAGCATGCGGCGCGACATTTTCGACAACGAGGTGGCGTCCTGTTTTTACCCCGGCAAGACGGCACTGCTCGCCGCGTCGCTCTCCATCGAGCTGGAGATCGCGGAGCGCAATGCGTTCGACTTCCTGCTCGCGTCCCACGCGCTGACGCTGCCCTTTGCCTACACGCCGCAGGAGGCGTACGTGCTCGCGCCCTACTGCTCCGCGGTGCCGGCGATAGAGGTGCCTTTTTGGAAAGCGCCCGCAAGTCCGCAGCCGACGCTGGAGACGCTCCTCGCGCTGAACTCCGCGCTGCACGCGGAGCTCGCCTACGAGCGGCGCGATGAGGGCGCGGCCTACGCTCCCGAGGAGACGCTGCGGCTGGGGCGCGGGTCGTGCCGGGATTTCGCCGTGCTGCTCGCCGAGGTCGCGCGCGGGCTCGGCCTCGCCGCGCGGCTCGCGAGCGGCTACCTGTGCGAATTCGGCGACGCGGAGAAAGTGGCCGAGGGCGCGCTGCACGCTTGGACGGAGCTGTATCTGCCGGGCGCGGGCTGGGTCGGCTTTGACCCGACGAACGGCTACCTCTGCAATCATCATCACCTCACGGCCGCCGTCGGCCTCACGCCGGCCGATATTTCGCCGGTGCTCGGCGACTACTTCGCCGACCGCCGCGTCCCGCACTCCATGACCGCCTCGCTTCAAGTCCTGCCGCAATGAAGATCCCCAAGTCCCTCGCCCGCGTCGCCGACAAGGTCGATGCCACCTTCGCCGCCCACGGCGTGAAGCTGACGCTCGGCGGCGAACCCACGTACGTGCCGGACGACCCGCAGGGGCCGGAGTGGAGCATCACCGCGCTAGGGCCGACGAAGCTCCGCTACGGCTACGCGCTCGCCGGCGCGCTCATCGCGCAGGCGGTCCCGAATGCCGTGCCTTTCTACTCGCCGGGCAAGCTCTACCCCGGCGAGACGAACCCGCGCTGGGCGATCCATCTCGTGTGGAACCGCGACGGCTCGCCGCTCGTCCCTGCGCTTGCGCAGCCGGTCCCGCCTTCGCCCGCTGCGCCCACCGCGGCTGCACTTTCGCTTTTCGCGGAAAACCTCCTCCTCCGTCTCGGCCTCGCGTCCGGGTGCATGCGCGGGATCGATCCATTCGACGAAACGCGACCCGTCCTCGTGCTCCCGCTCGATCATGCCGATGCGGGCTTCCACAGCGACGACTGGAGGATCGGCGAAACGATCACGCTGCTCCGCGCCGAAGGGCCGGCCGGCCTGCGCCTCCCGCTTGCCTCAGTGCCGCCGGATGTCAGCCGCCGCGCGCTCACCATCGAGGTCCGCGACGACGCGCTCCACGTCTTCCTCCCGCCGCTGCTGCAGGGGCCGTGGCTCACGCTCGTCGGCCACATCGCCGCCGCACTGCACGAGACGCAGCTCGGCGCGGCGGTATTCGCCGGCTACGTCCCCAGTGATGAGGCGGACGTGTGGACAAAGCTCGGCATCGCCTCCGACCCCGGTGTGCTGGAAATCAACCTCCCGCCGTGCGCGACGTGGCGCGAATACGCCGCGTGGCTCGACACGCTGGAGCGAGCCTGCGCGTCGGTCGGCTTGCGCTCCTTCAAGCAAATCTCCGCCGACGAGCAGACCGGCTCCGGCGGCGGCAACCACCTGCTATTCGGAGGTCCGAGCCTCGACGAAAATCCGCTCTTCACGCATCCCGCGTGGGTCACCTCGATCCTGCGCTACTGGCAGCGGCACCCGTCGCTCGCCTATCTTTTCACCGGCCAGTACGTCGGCCCGTCCTCGCAGGCGCCGCGCCCCGACGAGTGCGCCAGCGCGCTCTACGATCTCGAGATGGCCTACCAATTTCTCGACCAGCTCCCGCCAGGCGACCACCGCTATCTCATCAGCGAAACGCTCCGCCACCTCCACACCGACACCTCCGGCAACACGCACCGCAGCGAGGCGAGCTTCGACAAGTTCTGGAACGTGAACTTCGACGGCGGCTGCCGCGGCCTTATCGAGTTCCGCGCCGTCGAGTCGCTCCCGCGCGCGGAGTGGATGTCCGCCGTCGCGCTGCTCTGGCATGCGCTCGCCGCGCATCTTCTGGCAAAGCCGTACGCCGAGCCGCTGATCGACCACGGCGACAAGCTGCACGACGCCTTTTTCCTCCCTGCGCACCTCTGGGCCGACTTCGAGAAAGTGCTGCGCGATCTCCGCCGCGGAGGCTTTGCGCTGCCGGCGAAAATCTTCCGCGAAATCTTCGAGTGGCGTTTCCCCGTGATGCTCACGCACGCGGACGGCGAGGCCACGCTCACGGTCCGGCGCGCGCACGAAGGCTGGCCGCTCCTATGCGAGCAGCCGCTCGAAGGCGGCAACACCAGCCGCTTCGTGGACACGTCCATCGAGCGCCTGGAGTTCACGGCCAGCAAAGCCTTCGCCGCCGAGTGCCAGATCCGCGTCCACGGACGCGCGCTGGCTCTGCGCCGCTTCCCCGGCGGCCAGACCGGCGCGGGGCTGCGCTACCGGCGCACGTCGCTCTATCCCTCGCTCCATCCCGGCATCCCGCCGCAGATGCCGCTCTATCTCACCATCACGCGCGGCGAAAAGACGACGCTCTACAAGCTCGGCGACGGCCAGCGCCACTTCGTCCCCGCACCGCACGAACCCGCGCCCGCAGTGAACATGCGCCCGTGCAAAAGTTTGCACGCGAATCTCATCACCTGCGACCTGCGGATTCCATAGCTGCGCTTCACTTCCGCCCACCAGCAGCGGGACACGCTGTCCAAAGCGGGCGGCAATCGCCTCCAATCCAG
>JAYTML010000250.1:0-2886 GCA_043728655.1 Chthoniobacter sp.
TTAACTGGGACAAGTGGACCACCGGCAAACCCACCGAACGTCTCGCGCTCATCCCTGCCGGACAGGAACACATTCTCGAACAGGAAGAGGGCAAGAAGCGCTGGGTGCAGGTAGTCACGGAACTTTCCCGCGCCTTCGCCCTCTGCGCCGCGAGCGACGAAGCGACGGAGATCCGCGACGACGTTTCCTTTTTCCAAGCCCTGCAAGCCGCACTGAACAAGCAAACCACCAACGACCGGAAAACTCCCGAGCAGATCGACGCCGCCATCCGCCAGCTCGTAAGCCGGGCCATTACCACGGAAGGCCAGGTGATCGACGTCTTCACCGCCGCCGGCTTGCCCAAGCCGGACATCAGCATCCTGAGCGACCAATTCCTCGCCGAAGTGCGCGGACTCAAGCACAAGAACGTCGCCGCCGAGTTGCTGGAGAAGCTCCTGAAGGACGAACTCAAAGTCCGCTCCAAGCGCAACCTCGTGCAGAGCCAGGTCTTCTCCGAGAAGCTCAAGAAGACCCTCAACGCCTACCACAACCGCGCCATCAGCACGATGCAGGTCATCGAAGAGCTGATCAAACTCGCCAAGGATCTCGACGCCGCCACGAAAGCGGGCAAGGAGATGGGGCTGACCGAAGACGAGAAGGCATTCTACGACGCTCTCGCCGCAAACGATTCCGCCGTGACCGCGATGGGCGACGCGAAGCTGAAAGTCATTGCCGCCGAACTCATCACCCAAGTGAAGAAGAGCGTGACCATCGACTGGACCCTCCGCGAAAGCGCCCGCGCCAAGATCAAGGTGATGGTGAAGCGCATCCTGAACAAACACGGGTATCCGCCCGATTTGCAGGAAGAGGCCGTCAAGACCGTGCTGATGCAGGCGGAACTGCTGTGCGCGGAGTGGGTGTGACGGTGGAGTGCATGAAGCGTGCATTTTTTGCGCGCTGGGTTAGACCTCCGCCGTGAGTTCCTTTCGTAAGACGCTTTTTGTGAATCCGCCGTCGTGGCAGGGCTTCGATGGCGGCGCGGGGTCGCGCTATCAGGCGAAGCGCGAGATCCGCTCCTTTTGGTATCCCACCTGGCTGGCGCAGCCGGCGGCGCTGATCGAGGGCTCGCGGCTGGTGGACGCGCCGCCGGACGATCTCACGCGTGACGACGTGCTGCGGATCGCGCGGGACTACGAGGTGGTCGTCATCCACACGAGCGCGCCGACTTTGCGCGGCGACGGTGAGCTGGCGGAGGCGCTGAAGAATCAGGACCGCGATTTGACCGTGGGCCTCGTCGGAGCACATGCAGCGGTGCTGCCGGACGAAACGCTGGCGGTGAGCGAGGCGGTGGATTTCGTGGGACGGAAGGAGTTCGACTTCACCTGCCGCGATGTGGCCGCCGGGCGTCCGCTCGCGGAGATCGACGGGCTGTCTTTTCGCCGGGAGGGAAAAGCCGTGCATAATCCCGAGCGCGCCGTGATCACGGACTTCGACGCGCTCCCGAGCGTGATGGATGTGTATGCGCGTGACCTGACGATCGAGAACTACGCCATCGGCTACCTCAAGCATCCCTACGTCTCGCACTACACGGGGCGCGGATGTCCGGCGCAGTGCACGTTTTGCCTCTGGCCGCAGACCGTGGGCGGGCACAAGTACCGCGCGAAATCGCCGGAGGCCGTGGCCCGCGAGATGGCGCACGCGCAGCGGCTTTTTCCGCAGGTGAAGGAGTTCTTTTTCGACGACGACACCTTCACCGCCGTGCAGCCGCGCGCCCGCGAGATTGCGCGGCAGCTCGGCAGGCTCGGCATGACGTGGAGCTGCAATGCGCGGGCCAACGTGAACTACGAGACGCTGAAAACGATGCGCGACAACGGGCTGCGGCTGCTGCTCGTCGGCTACGAGAGCGGCAACCAGCGCATCCTCGACAACATCAAGAAAGGCATCCGGCTGGAGGAGGCGCGGGAGTTCACGGCGAACTGCAAGAAGCTCGGCATCACGATCCACGGCACCTTCATCCTCGGACTGCCCGGCGAGACGCGGGAGACGATCCGCGAGACCATCGAGTTTGCGAAGGAGGTCGATCCCTTCTCCATGCAGGTCAGCCTCGCCGCGCCGTATCCCGGCACGGAGCTTTACCGGCAGGCCAAGGAAAACGGGTGGTTTGCGGGCGACGCGCATCTCGTGGACGGCCACGGCCAGCAGGCCGCCGCGCTGGAGTACGACGGGCTGTCGCGGGATGAAATTTTCGCGTCGCTGGAGAAATTCTACCGCGCCTACTACTTCCGCCCGCGCCCCATCGCCCGCATGCTCGGCGAGATGATGACGGACTTTGGCGTGATGAAACGCCGCCTCCGCGAAGGCGCGGAGTTCCTCCGCTTCCTCCGGCTCCGGAGCGCGCAGGCGTGAGAGGTCGGGAAACTTTGATTGAACGTTCGCCGGTCTTCGGCGTTCTTAGGCGCGTCGTGAAAATGATCCGTCACAGCCCGATTGCGTTCCGCGCGCTGCTCGCCGGTTTGCTGATGGTGGCCTGGCTGGTGGCGACAAATCACTGCGGGCTGCGGCTGATGCCTCCCGCCATGCAAACAGCCGCCTCCCATTCCTCCTGTCAGCACTGCCATCCCGAGCCGGAGAAGCAGCAGCCCGCGTCGGGCGGCGCTCCCGAGTGTTGCAAGGCGTTGCACGGGATAGCGGAAGGTCCGGCGAAGTCGGCCGTGAGAGATGAAACCGCGCACGTCATTACGATCGCTTTCGCAATGACGTTCGCCGTACTGCCGGCGGGGCAGCGGATACCCCCGCCTCACGATACCGGCCCGCCGCCGCGGGCGGCCTCATTCAGCGAACTCGTCCTCCATCGGAGCCTGCGCTCACACGCTCCGCCTTTCCTCTCGTAGCGACGCGGCGCCCGCC
>JAYTML010000251.1:0-1857 GCA_043728655.1 Chthoniobacter sp.
GCGAAGTAGCAGCCTTTCACCTCGCTCCAGTAGGTCTTTTTGTAACGCGACTTGTCGCCCCAGATGGACCGCAGCATCGAGGGCCACGGCTTGCGGATCACGAGCTTGCCACCTTCGTTGACTCCCACTTCCTTGCCGTCGTCGTCCACGACCGCGGCGTCCACTCCGAAGAACGGGAGCGTCGCCGTGCCGGGCTTCGTCGGCGTGGCGCCTGGCAGCGAGGTGATCATGTGCCCGCCGGTTTCCGTCTGCCACCATGTGTCCACGATTGGGCAGCGCCCGCCGCCGATCACGTTGTGATACCACATCCACGTCTCGGGATTGATCGGCTCGCCGACCGTGCCGAGCAGCCGAAGCGAGGAAAGGTCGTGCTTTTTCGGCCACTCATCGCCCCACTTGATGAACGCGCGGATGGCCGTCGGCGCGGTGTAGAGGATGGTCACGCCGTAGTCCTCGACGATCTTCCAAAAGCGCCCGTTGTCCGGCCAGTTCGGCGCACCCTCGTACATCAGCGAGGTCGCGCCCATCGCGAGCGGGCCATAGACGACGTAGCTGTGGCCGGTGACCCAGCCGATGTCGGCCGTGCACCAATAGACGTCCTCGTCGCGCAGATCGAAGACGTACTTGCTGCTCATGTAGGCGCCGAGCAGGTAGCCCGCAGTGGTGTGCAGGATGCCCTTCGGCTTTCCCGTGGAGCCGCTCGTATAAAGGATGAAAAGCGGGTGCTCGCTGTCGAGCGGCACGGGCGGGCAGTTCGCGTCCACGTATTCCATTTCACGGTGCCACCACACGTCGCGGCCCTCCTCGATGTGGATGTCATTTCCCGCGCGGCGGAAAACGATGACGCGCTTCACCGGATGCGCGCCGCCTTTGAGCGCAGCGTCCACATTCGCCTTCAGCGGCACGATCGAGCCGCGCCGGTAGCCGCCGTCCGCGGTGATGACCGCGACGGCGCCGCAGTCGGCGATGCGGTCCTTGATCGACTCCGCGCTGAATCCGCCAAAGACCACCGAGTGGACGATCCCGAGCCGCGCGCACGCGAGCATCGCCACCGCCGCCTCGGGGATCATCGGCATGTAGATGAGAACGCGCTCGCCCTTCTTGATTTTGTTGCGCTTGAGCACGTTTGCGAACTGGCACACCTCGCGATGGAGCTGCTGGTAGGTGATCACGCGGCGCTCGCCCGGCTCGCCTTCCCAGATGATGGCCGCCTTGTTCTGCCGCGCCGTGCCGAGATGCCGGTCCAGGCAGTTCTCCGCGACGTTCAGCTTCCCGCCGACAAACCACTTCGCGTAGGGCTCCTGCCAGTCGAGCACCTTCATCCACTTCTTGTTCCAGCAGAGTTCCGCGGCCTCGCGCGCCCAGAATTTGTCAGGCCTTTTCACCGACTCCTCCCACATCGCGCGATACTGCGCCATGCTGGAGATGCGGGCCTTTTTGGAAAATTCCTTCGCCGGTTTGAAGACGCGGTTTTCGACCAGGTGGGACTCGATGTTATTGCTCATGGGGTGCGTGGAAAATGTGGGGCTCTAGCTACCAGCCGTGCGCGCGGCGGACAATTCAAACTTGCCCGCGCCGCCTCGCGACAAGCCGCGCGAGCCAGCCAAAGAAAAGAATCCCGGCCAAATCGCCCGCGAGGTCGCCCCAATCGAACGTGCGCGATGGAATCCAGATTTGGGAGATCTCCTCCAGCATGAAGACAGTTCCCACGATGACGCTGCCGAGCAGCCAGCCGCGCCCGAGGAAGCGCACCTCGCGCAGGCCGAGCGCGAGATTGAGGAGAAACGCCATGCTGCCGATCAGGATGAAGTGCCCCACCTTGTCGCTGCCGGGATGCGCGACGATGAAGCTGAATAC
>JAYTML010000252.1:0-12307 GCA_043728655.1 Chthoniobacter sp.
TTTTTCAACAAAGCGGACCTCAACGGCGAGGGCCGCGACCTCTACCAGCGACTCAGCGAGCGTGTGATGGAGCGCATCGCAGCCATCCGTCTGGAGTGAGGCGCGCCGCCGGGGTTACTTGGCGAAGCCCATGAGGACAAAGACGCGCTCGATGGCGTAGCCGAGGAATGCGGTGATGGGGATCGTGAGCACCCATGCCCAGACGATGCGGTGGACGAGACCCCATTTCACGGCGCTGAAGCGCTTCATCGCGCCGACGCCCATGATGGACGTGGAAATGACGTGCGTGGTGGAAAGCGGGATGCCGTAGTGCGAGGCCGCGAAGATGATCGCGCCCGCGGTCGTCTCCGCTGCGAAGCCATGGACGGGCTGGAGGCGGACGATCTTGTGTCCCATCGTACGCATGATGCGCCAGCCGCCCGCGGCGGTGCCGGCTGCCATGGTGACGGCGCAGAGCACTTTGACCCAGAAGCTGATTTCAAACTTTGGCGTCCGCAGGAAATGGAGCCACGGAGGCAGGTCGGCAAAAGCCCCGGCGGCAGTGCCGGTGAAGAGTGCGAGGGTGATGATGCCCATCGTCTTCTGGGCGTCGTTCGTGCCGTGCGAGAGGCCCATCCATGCGGCGGACGCGATCTGGAGCTTTCCGAAGACGCCATTCACCACCCGCGGGCGCCAGCGCAGGACGATCGCGGTGATGATGCCCATGAGCAGAAAGCCGATGATGAAGCCCATGACCGGCGAGGTGAGCATGGGCAGCACGACTTTCGGCCAGAGCCCGTCATGGCCCTTCGGTGTGATGCGGTCCCAGATGAGCACGCCCCAGTTTCCACCGCTGGTCGCGACCGCCGCGCCGCAGAGCCCGCCGATGAGCGCGTGGCTGGAGCTGGAGGGCAGGCCGAACCACCAGGTGATCAGATTCCAGATGATCGCTCCGAGCAGGGCGGCGAGGATCGTGGTCATGGTGACGACGCCCTTGTCCACCTGGCCCTGGCCGATCGTCTTCGCCACGGCCTCGCCCATGAAGGCACCGATGAGGTTTGCCACCGCGGCGAGAATGATGGCCTGGCGCGGCGAGAGCACTTTCGTGGAGACGACCGTGGCAATGGCGTTGGCTGTGTCGTGAAAGCCATTGATGTACTCGAACGCGAGCGCGGCGAGCAGGACGAGGAGGAAGAGCGTCATCGGGAGGAGGAAACCGGGACTTGGAAGGACGCGGCGGGCGCGGTCAGGAGTATTTCAGCGCGACGTGGAAGACGACGTAGCCGGCGTCGCGGCAGCGGTCGATGCCCTTCTCGATAAGTTCGTAAAGATCCTTCCAATAGACCACCAGGCGGGCATCGCCCGAGCCGTGGTACAGTTCGCGAAGGAGATCATTCATCAGCTTGTCGGCATCGCCCTCGATGCCCTGGAGCTTCTCATAGTCATCGCGGATCTGCTCGCCGTGGGATTTGGCGCGCAGGACGTTGACCATCTTCACGACCACGTCGGTGGCCTGCTCCAGCATCGCGACCTGCCGGCTCACCGTCTTCGGATCCGCGCCTGCGGGGCTGATGAGCAGGCGTTCGCCGATCTTCTCGATGTTCTTCGAAATCTTATAGAGCGAGGTCGAGAGCGCCTCGATGTCCTCGCGCTCCAGCGGAGTGATGAAATTTTTACAAAGCGCCTCGGTGGTCTCCATGGCGAAACGCTTGTGCTTCCGCCGGGCGAGGGCGAGATCGGCGAGCGCCTCCTCGGGCGCTCCGGAGCTGAGTTTGGGAAGAAGGCCGGCGAGGATCGTGGCGCTGCTTTTGGCGGCGGCAGCGCTGCCTTCGAGGAGGTCGAAAAACTTGGTATCGCGGCCGAAGAGGAGTTGGAGGGCGGACATAAGGCCGGAAGGGTTAGCAGCCTCGACGCGCCGGGCGCAAAGAGAATGTGACGGACGCCTGGCCGCCATTGGGCGGAATCCGCACGGCGGTGCGTTCGCGCTCGCCAGCCGGGGCGGCGGTGCGACACGCTGCGCGCTCCCATCTCTCCCATGAAACTTCGATATTTCCTCCCGCTCATCGTCGCACTCGCCTTCGCCGCACCTGCCCTGGCCGATGACTATGAGGCGCGCACCTTCACCGCCGCGGACGGCGCGACGCTCGGCTACCGGTTGCTGACGCCGAAGACGGTCGAGCCGGGGAAGAAATATCCGCTCGTGCTCTTTCTCCACGGCGCGGGCGAGCGCGGGGCGGACAATGGCGTGCAGATCAAGCACGGGGCGCCGCTGTTCGCGAAGCCGGAGGTGCGGGAAAAGTATCCGTGCTATGTGCTCGCGCCGCAGTGCCCGCTGGAGAAGACGTGGAGCGCGGTGAAGGGCTGGACGGGGCCGAACACGTATGAGGAGCAGCCGACTGAGCCGATGAAGCTGGCGCTAGGCGCGCTCGATGCGGTGCTGAAGGAATTTCCCGTGGACACGGACCGGCTGTACGTGACCGGGCTCTCGATGGGCGGCTACGGGACGTGGGACCTGCTGACGCGCGCGCCGGGGCGCTGGGCGGCGGCGGCGCCGATCTGCGGCGGTGGAGATGCGTCGCGGATCGCGGTGGCAAAGGCGGTGCCCGTCTGGGCTTTCCACGGCGTGCTCGACCCGACCGTGCCGGTGGTGCGGACGCAGGAGCTGATCGCGGCTCTCAAGGCGGCGGGGGGAAAGCCGATGTACAGCGAATATCCTTACATTAAACACGACTCGTGGGGCACGGCCTATGGCGAGCCGGAGCTGCTGCCGTGGATGTTCGCCCAGAAGCGAGGGCAGGCGGCCGTGTCGTTTGCGACGGTGGCCGGGCCGCTGGCGCAGCCGCCGTCGAGCCTGTGCCCGGGCGAGGGGCCGATGCAGAGCGGCATCTGGTTCCGCGGACTGTGGAAGGGGCATCGCGAAAAATGGGCGAAGGATGCGCCCGCGGATCAGGGCGCGGTGGTGTTCTTCGGCGATTCGATCACGGACGGATGGAATTCGCTCGCGCAGGATTTTCCAAAGCTGAAGGTCGCGAACCGCGGCATCGGAGGCGACACGACGCGCGGGCTGCGGGAGCGGCTGCAGGGCGATGTGATGGCCGTGCATCCGAAGGCCGTCTCGATCCTCATCGGGACGAATGACCTCGACCAGGGCGCGACGCCCGAAGTGGTCGTGACGAATCTGAAGGCGATCGTCGCGGACCTGCACAAGGCGAACGCCGCGATGCCGATCGTGATCAACAAGGTCATGCCGCGCGGTGCGAAGGCTGGGCTTTACCCCGACAAGATCAGGGTGCTCAACGGGCTCTACGAGGAGGCTTTCAAGAACGATCCGAAGGTGACCTTCTGCGATACGTGGACGCTCTTTGACGACGGCAGCGGGCAGCCGAAAAAGGAGGAGTTCAAGGACATGCTGCACCCGAATCCGGAGACGTATGCGAAGTGGACGGCGGAGCTGATGCCGATCCTGGAGAAGCTCGGTCTTTCGAAATAGCGCGCGCCGCCGGGGCGCGGAGCGCAAATCGAATTCGACGGGGCGGAGTCCGCGCGTAAATTCCCGCGCCATGAAACGCGTCTTCGGAATCGAAACGGAATACGGGATCACGGTCGATGGACTGGAGGGGCTGGACGTGGTGCGGGAGTCGATCGAGATCGTGCGCAGCTACACGGAGCACGGGGCTTCGATGAAGTGGGACTACAACCTGGAGGACCCGCATCAGGATGCGCGCGGCTTTCGCGCGAAGGAGTTGCTGCAGGACACGGACGAGGCGGCGTATTTCGAGCTCGATAAGGCGCGTCCGCTTTCCTTTGAGGAGATCAAGAGCGACCTCGTGCTGAGCAATGGCGCGCGGTTTTACAATGACCACGCGCACCCGGAGTACTCGACGCCGGAATGCACGACGCTGGCGGAGCTGGTGGCGCAGGACAAGGCGGGCGAGCGCATCCTCGAGGAGTGCGCGAAGCGGCGGAACACGCATCTGCCGGAGGGCTGCGAGGCGCGGCTGTACAAGAACAACACGGATTTCGTGGGACACAGCTACGGCTGCCACGACAACTACCTGATGCGGCGGGACGTGCCCTGGGAGCGCCTCGTGCGGGACGTGGTGCCGTTCCTCGTGACGCGGCAGATATTCGCCGGCGCGGGGAAGATGGGGATCGAGGGCGAGGACGCGGCGGGCCTGCCGGGGGTTTTCCAAATCGCGCAGCGTTCGGATTTTTTCTCGGTGCTATGCTCGATCGACACGATGAACCGCCGCCCGCTGGTGAACACGCGCGACGAGCCGCACGCGGACGCGGAAATGTACCGGCGGTTCCACGTCATCATCGGCGACGCAAACATGAGCCAGTTTGCGACTGCGCTGAAGATCGGGACGACGGCGCTGGTGCTGGACCTGATCGAGCAGGGGAAAGCGCCGGCGATCGAGCTGGCGCACCCGATCGACGCGACGCGCGCGATCAGCCGCGACGAGAGCTGCGCGTGGCTCGTGGAGTTGCGCGACGGGCGGAAGATTTCCGCGATCGACGTGCAGCGGCTCTATCTCGCGGCGGCGCGGGAGCATTGCGAGGCGGACGCCGAAACGGCGTGGCTGCTGCGCGAGTGGGAGCTGGTGCTGGATGATCTGGCGCTGGATTTCTGGCGCTGCCGCGACCGGCTGGACTGGGTGGCAAAGAAGTTTCTGCTCACGACTTTCCGCGAGAGCGAAGGACTCGACTGGGCCGATCCGTGGCTGCAATCCATCGACCTCGAATACCACAACGTCTCGCTGGAAAACGGGCTGTACTACGAGCTGATGCGCGAGGGGCAGATGCGCCGGATCGTGAGCGAGGACGACATCCGGCGCGCGATTTTCCAGCCGCCGGAGACGACGCGCGCGTTTTTCCGCGGACGTGCGGTGGCGAAGTTCAACCGCGAGATCGAGACGATCCAGTGGGATGAAATCGTCTTTGCGTCAAACGGCACGCGGCGCACCGTGGAGCTGCCGCATCCGGCGCATCACGAGCGGATGGAGCGCGTGAACGCGGCGATCCGCGGGGCGCGGAGTTTCGAGGAGATGGCGGCGGCGCTGGAGTGAGGAGCGGCTGCTACGCGGGTTCGAGGGCGTTTTCGGGGGTGGGTTCGAGGGCGGCCCGGACGATGGCCGTGAGCTTGGCGGAAAGGTAGGGCTTGGGCAGGTAGTTGCGGCCCTCCTGAAGCGGCATGCTGCTGCCAAAAAGCTCGGAGCTGTAGCCGCTGGTGTAGATGACTTTGAGCTCGGGCCGGTCGGCCAGGAGCCGCTCGGCGAGTTCGAGCCCATTGGCACCGGGCATGATGACGTCAGTGAGGAGCAGATCGATCTTCGGACCGTGCTCTTTCCAAACTTCCATGGCGGCCTCGGCGTGCTCGGCCTCGAGGACGCGGTACTGATGGTGGATGAGCACCTCGGTGACGAGGTTGCGGACGGCCTCGTCGTCCTCCACGACGAGGATCGTGTATTCGCGCAGCGTCGGCTCGGGGATGAAGAACTCGGGTTCGACGATCTCCGCGGGGAGGTGGGTGACAGGGAGGAAGACGCGGAACGTCGAGCCGTGACCGAGCTCTGTGGCGACATCGATCCAGCCTTCGTGCTGCTTGGTGATGCCATAGACGGTGGCGAGGCCCATGCCGGTGCCTTTGTCCACGGCCTTGGTGGTAAAGAAGGGCTCGAAGATGCGGCTGCGCGTGGCGGCGTCCATCCCGGTGCCGGTATCGGCGACGCTCAGGCAGACGTATTCGCCGGGTGCGATCTCGGGGTTCTTCCCGGCGTCGGCAGGGGTGAAAACGGTGGTGCCGGTTTCGATGACGATCTGCCCGCCTTTGGGCATCGCGTCGCGTGCGTTGATGGTGAGATTCAGGACGATCTGCTCGACGCCCGTGGGGTCGGCCCAGACGGCGGGCAGGCGATCGGGGAGGGTGCAGCGCAGGCTGACCTGCTCGCCGATGAGGCGGCGGAGCATCGCTGTCAGACCGCCGATGAGGGAGTTCACATCGAGGACGCGCGGGCGGATGATCTGGCGGCGGCTGAAGGCGAGAAGCTGGCGGGTGAGGTCGGCGGCGCGCTCGGCGGCGCGGGTGATTTCCTGGAGCGAATCGACGGCGTCGATGGAGTGGCCGGGCATCCCGAGCTGGAGGCTGGCGTGGCCCTGGATGATGGTCAGGAGATTGTTGAAATCATGGGCGACGCCTGCGGCGAGCTGGCCGATGGCTTCCATCTTCTGAGCCTGGCGGAGCTGGTTTTCGAGATTCAGGCGCTCGGACACATCGAGCATCATGACGAGCAGGTGCGGCTCATCGGCGATGGCGAGGCACTCGATGGAGACGAGCGTATCGCGGAGTTCGCCGGTCTTTGTGCTGATCTGCGCCTCGACGTCGCGCAGCCCTTTGTTTTCGTGGAGCTGGCCGAGGATGCGTGTCTCGTAGTCGATGCAGAGGTGGAGTTCGAGCGGGGTGCGGTCGATCAGCTCGCTGCGGCTGAAGCCGGTCATTTTGACGAAGGCGTCATTCACATCCACGAAGCGCTGCTGCTTCAGCGTCTGGATGGCGAATGGCACAGGGCTGCTGCGAAAGGCTTTGGCGAAGCGCTCCTCGGAGCGGCGCAGTTCGGCATTCGTGGACTGGAGCTCGCGGGTGCGCTCGGCGACTTTGCGGTCGAGCGTTTCGAGCTGGAGGTGGGCCTCGCTGGTGACGTGCCATTTTTTCGTGAGCGCGTGCGCGAGCTGGAGGACCTCGATGTTGTCGAAGGGCTTTTTGAGGATGACGAGGTTGTCGTTGACGCCGACTTTCGCGGTCATTTTCTCCCACGAGTAGTCGGAGTAGGCGGTGCAAATGACGACCTGAAGCCCGGGGTCCACTTCCCAGAGACGGGAGATCGTCTCCACGCCGTCCCAGCCTGGCGGCATGCGGACATCGACGAAAGCGAGCGCGTAGGGCCGGCCGGCATCCAGGGCGCTGGTCACCTTGTCGAGCGCCTCGCGGCCCTGGAAGGCGGAGTCGAGATGGAATTTGGTGGTGGCGGCAGCCTCTGGCGCGTCGAAGAGGATCGACTCGACGGCTGCGAGCGCGGTGGCCTGGGCGGTGGGCCCGATGAGGATTTTTCGGAAGTCGTCGTGGATGGCGGGGTTGTCATCCACGAGGAGGATGCGGTTGTTGAACTCTGAGGTCATGAGAGGGTGCCGGTGGCGAGCGGGAGCTCGAGGATGAAGGTGGCGCCGAGGCCGGGGCCGTCGCTCTGAGCGAGGAGGCGGCCGCCCATCTGCTGGGCGGCGAGCGCGGCGCTATGGAGGCCGAAGCCGTGGCCGTTCACGCGCGTGGTGAAGCCATGGGAGAAAATGCGCGTGAGGTTTTCCGCCGCGATGCCGGCGCCGGTGTCGCGGATGCGGATGCAGGCGTGCTCCCCGCCCGCCTGCGTGATGGAAATGGCGAGGCGTTTCTCTCCCGAGCCGCCCTCGTCCATGGCGAGGGTGGCGTTGCGGAAGATATTGATGAGGATCTGCAGGACCTTGTGCCTGTCCACTGCGGCGGGCGGCAGCGGGGCGTAGTCGCGGACGACGGTGACGCCGTGGCGGGCGAGGCTGTCGGAGTTCAGGCTGAGGGCGTCCTCGATGAGTTCGTCGATGGGCAGCGTCTCGACGACGCCGGAGACGCGGGCGTAGGTCTGCTGCATTGCGACGATGTCCTTGATGTGCTCGATGTTTTTTGTGAGCAGGGCCAGCTCGGCGCGTGCGCCGCGCCGTTCGGTTTCGAGATGCTGGCTGAGGTCGGCGAGGTAGCCGGGTAGCAGGCGGCCTTTCGGGTCGGTGGTGAGGAACTCGGCAAGATTGCCATTTTGATCGCGGAGGAGCGCGGCGGCTTTGGCCAGGTTCTCGGTTTTCGACTGGCTGAGACCCTCGGAGATGAGCGTGGCGGAGACGTTCACGCTGTTGAGGACGTTGCCGACATTGTGGAGGACGCCGGTGGCGATCTCGGCCATGCCGGCGTGGCGCGAGGCGTCGATGAGCTCCTGCTGGGTGCGCTGGAGGTCGCGCTCGGCGCGCTTGCGCTCGGCGATCTCGTGCAGGAGCACGGTGTCGCGCGTCTGGATCTGGTCGAGCATGCTGTTGAAGGAGTCGGTGAATGAGCCGACCTCGTCATCGACGACCTTCTGAGCGCGGACGGAGTAGTCGTTTTCGGAGGCGATTCGCCGGGCGGTGTCGGCGAGGTTTGCGATCGGATCGAGGATGACGCGCTCGAGTTTCGACGAGATCAGGACGGCGATGAGAAACGAGATCCCGAGCACGGCGAAGAGCATGCCGGCAAAGAGCCGGTGAAGGCGGGACGCCTGCCCCGCGTAGTCCACATGGAGGAAGAGGCTGCCGATGCGCTCGCCGTCGAGGACGATGGGGTGGACGTAGAGGAGGTCGAAGCCGTCTTCGCGGAAGCCGGGGTCGGGTGGCTGCCGTGAGTCGCGATAGCCGTGGGTGAGGCCGGTGCTGGCGAGGGAGGTGCGGTCGGCGAGGACGATCTCCGCGCCGGTGATCTGCGGCTTGGCCTTTAGCGCGGTGAGGATTTCGCGCGTGTCGTCCTCGTTTTTAAACTGCACGGCGGCGGTGCTGTTGGCTGCGATGATCTCGGCGACGGAGACGAGGTCGCGCCGGAAGTCGCGGCGGAAATTGAAGAACTGGATCGCGAACAGGGCGCTGGATGCGACGCAGAGCGCGGCGGTGCATGTCGCGAGCACGACGAAGCGCAGTTTGCGCTGAATCGGGATATTGCGGAGGCGCTGGGACATGCGGAATCAGGGGCGGATGCCCGGATAGGAGATGGGGAGCAGCTTGGAGCTGACTTTCAGGCGCTCGCGGCCGGCGGCGTCGAGATTGATCTGGAAACGGGTCGCGCCCTCGACGCTGAGGAAATTGATGACGCCGCCGCTCTTCAGGAAGTTCTCGGATTCGCCGACGCTGAGGATGTTTTCGTGGCGCATTTCGGAGAGGAGCGGACCGAGCCGCTCGCGCTCGGAGCGGCTGACGAAAACGAGGTGGCAGGGACTGAGCTCGGCCTTGTCGGAAAGGTGGCGGATTTCGACCGTGCGGTCCTTGATCCGGCGGCTCTGAAACGCTTCGCGGAGAAAGTCGGTGATCTCATCCGAGCCGAATACGCCGATGATGAATGGCGAGCCGGAGGAAGGGAATTTTTTCGGCGGCCAGTCAACGAACTTTGTGAAGGAGTAGATCTGCGCGGCCTTCGTCTGGTACTCGGAGCCGACCTCCGGGTTGCCGCGGCACACCGCGATCAGGCCTGCGAAGACCGCGAACAGGAAGCCCCGCCATTTCCAAATGGCAGGTTCACGCAGGTGAGGCATCGTGCGGTCGTCTGTCGCGGCGGCGTGCCCCTGCGTCTGGCCGGGGCGAGGCTGAGGTGGCCCGGGATTCCCCGCGCCACGGCGCCAGCGCCTCGCGAAGAGGCGGACGGGCGAGGTGCGGAAGGTATTTGAGTAGGGCGGACATCAGGAGACTGCTTAGGCTCGGAGAGGATAAAGCAGTCGTTATGCCGGGTCGGACGCCGTCGCAGACTTGCGAGGGCGGGGATGTTTCTCTTTAGAGACTGTGAAATGAGTCGGCAGTCCGGGCGCGGGAGCGCCTCGTGGGCGCGCAGGAGCGCTTCGCTCCGATTGGAAGCTGCGGAGCCAAGGCTCCTGCGCGCCGGGCCCGGCGCTCCTGCGCCAGCACTGGCAGGGTAGAGCGCGCTCCGACGACTTTTTTCACAGCCTCTTCCGCCTGATTTTCGTCCTTCCGAGTGGCGGAAGAGAGGGAAGCGCTATCCGCCGGCGACGATGCGGATGATCTCGATGCGATCGGCTTCTGCCAGCGGGTGCTGGGGCCACTCGTCGCGGCGGAGGGCGAGGCCGTTGTGCTCGACGAGGACGACCGGTGCGGGCAGGCCGAGTTCCTCGACGAGTTCGCCTACGTGGGTGGCGCGGTTGATTTCGTGAGGCGTGCCGTTGAGGACGATGTTCACGAGGCGAGGATGGCGCGATCCCAGTCCTTCCAGACCGCCTCAAAGCCGCGCGTACCGAGCAGCGCGGCGATTTCGGCGGGCGAGCGATGGTCGGCGATTTCAAACTGCCCCGTGGCCCCGGAGCCCGGCGGCGCGTCTGTGGCGGGGACCGCTTTCCCACGGACCGTGAGATGGAGATCGTCGCGACCCTGGCCGGTGTAGCCGCCGGGTTCCGTGTGGCTGCCGGCGCTCATCATGGTGATGCCGAGCGGGATCAGCGCATCGCGCAAAGGCGCGGGCTCGCGGGTGCTGAGGACGATGCCGACCTGCGGAAAGCAGATCCGCAGCGCGCAGATGAGCTGGATGAAATCGCGGTCGCCGAGCGGGTGGAGCGGGGCGAACTCGCCCGCGCACGGGCGCAGCCGCGGCAGGCTGACGGTGAACTGCGCGCGCCAGCAGGTGCGGAGCAGGTGATCGAGATGCGCCGCGAGCGCGCCGGCCTCCGCGCGCCACTCCGCGAGGCCAAAGAGCGCGCCGATGCCGATGCGCCGGAAGCCGCCCGCGTAGGCCCGCTCGGGGCACGCGAGCCGCCAGTCGAAATCCTTTTTCGGCCCCGCCGTATGCATCGCCGCATAGGTCTCGCGGTCATACGTTTCCTGATAGACGACGAGCCCCTCCGCGCCCGCGGCGACGAGCGCGGCGTAGTCGGGCGTCTCCATCGGCGCGACCTCGAGCGCGATGCTCGGGATTTCCGCGGCGAGCGCGCGCACGCAGTCGGCGAGGTAGCCGTTGGAGACAAATTTCGGATGCTCGCCGGCGACGAGGAGGATATTGCGAAAACCCTCGGCCGCGAGATGGCGCGCCTCTTTCATCACGGAGGCGAGATCGAGCGTGACGCGGAGGATGGCGTTGTCGCGCGAGAAGCCGCAGTAGGCGCAGTTGTTGATGCACTCGTTGGAAAGGTAGAGCGGCGCGAAAAGGCGGATCGTCTTTCCAAAATGGCGGCGCGTGATCGCTGCGGATTCGCGCGCGAGGGCGGCGAGTTGCGCGTCGTCGGCCGGCGCCAGGAGTGCGCTGAAACGGCGCAGAAGCGCGGACTTTTGCGGTGAAAAAATGAGATCGGAAAGCGGCATGGGGCGGGCGCGGGCGGGAATATGCGGGGCGTCCGGGTGCTTGTAAATAGACCAGACTCCGCCACCCTCCCGCGCCGATGCCGCACGTCGAAACACTCTATCACCTCGCGATTCTCGCCGGGCTCCTGCTCGGGCTCGCAGGCGTCCTCGCGAATCTCGCAACCTTCGATGGACTGCGCCGCGCCGAGCCGCCAGCCGCGGCGGATGCGCCGCGCGTTTCCATCCTGGTCCCGGCGCGCAATGAGGCGCTGAACATCGGCCCCTGCGTGAGTTCGCTGCTCGCTCAGGACTACCCAAACTGCGAGCTGATCGTGCTCGACGATCACTCGACCGACGGCACCGGAGAATTCCTCCGCGCCCTCGGCCTCGAAGAGGCCGGGGAAGGCGCGCGGATGCTCGCCGGCGCGGCGCTCCCGCCCGGCTGGACGGGCAAGGGCTGGGCGTGCCACCAGCTTGCGGCGCAGGCGCGTGGGGAGTTTCTCTTTTTCACCGATGCCGATACCACGCATGCGCCCGGCACCGTCTCCGCCGCGGTGGCCTACGCGCGGCGCCAGCGCGCCGACCTCGTCTCCGCGTGGCCGCGCCTCGTGACGGTGACGTGGGGCGAGCAGCTCATCATCCCGATGATCCTGCTGACGGGCATGGTCATGTATCCGCACTGGCTGCTGCTCTTTTACCAAAGACATCCGCGCCGCGCGGCGCTGCTGCCGCCATCCGTACGGCGCGCGTTCGGCGTGGCGAACGGGCAGTTCATGTTTTTCACCCGGGCCGGCTACGATCGCATCGGCGGCCACGCGGCGGTGCGAGATCATCTGGTCGAAGACGTGGCGCTGGGCCGCGCCGTGGCCTCGCGGATGGGCGAGGGGATGCGGCTGTTCAATTGCGAATCGCTGCGCTTTTCCACCTGCCGGATGTACCGCTCCTTTGGCGAAACGTGGGCGGGCTTCACGAAAAATATCCGTCCCGCGTTCGAGAGTTCGCTGGCCGGCTTTCTCGCGATGGGCGCGTGGCAGATCTGCGGATTTCTGCTGCCGTTCATCTTCGCGTTCTGGTCTCCGCAGCCGCTGGTTTTCGCTCAGGTCGCGGTGATCTATGTGATCCGCATCCTGCTCACGGTGCGCTTCCGCACCTCCTGGCTGGGCTGCGTGCTGCACCCCGTCGGGCAGGTGCTCGCGCTCGGCATCGGGGCGAATAGCTGGCGGCGCTCCGC
>JAYTML010000253.1:0-7943 GCA_043728655.1 Chthoniobacter sp.
CACCGGCGGGCAGGCGGCGCATCGCGACTGGTCGGTGGCGATCAATGCCCGGCACCACGCCTGCCTCGCGAAGGCGCGCGATTACAGCGACGCCGCGCACCGGGCGCTGGGCGAGGGGCTGTCGCCGGAGTTCATCGCCGAGGAGCTGCGCGGCGCGCTGGACGCGGTGGGCGAGGTGGTGGGCAAGGCGGACAGCGAGGAAATCCTCGGCAAAATCTTCAGCACGTTTTGCATTGGGAAGTGAACGGCGCAGTATGGCGGCGCGGTTTCCACGCATGAACCTCTACAAAGAACTCGTCCGCCCGTTTCTCTTCCTGGCCGATCCGGAGGCGGTGCATCATTTCGCGATGGCGGCGCTGCGGGCGGCGGGGCCGCTGCTGGCGGGGGTTCCGCGGCGGCATGATCCGCGGCTGGCGCGGACGGTTTTCGGCCTCACGTTTCCGAACCCGGTGGGGCTGGCGGCTGGCTTTGACAAGAACGCGGTGGCGCTGCCGGCGTGGGAGGCGATGGGGTTTGGCTTTGCGGAGGTGGGGACGATCACGGCGCGGGCGCAGCCGGGGAACCCGAAGCCGCGGATTTTCCGGGTGCCGGAGTGCGCGGGGATCATCAACCGGCTGGGCTTTAACAATGACGGCTGCGACACGGTGGCGGCGCGTCTCCAGCGGCTGCGGGAGTCGGGCGGATGGCCGCGCATCCCTGTGGGCATCAATCTCGGCAAGTCGAAGGTGACGCCGCTGCAGGAGGCGACGGCGGATTATCTGCTGTCCTTTGAGCGGCTGAAAAATCTCGGCGATTACTTCGTGCTCAATGTGAGTTCACCGAATACGCCGGGGCTGAGGCAGCTCCAGGACAAGGCGGCGCTCAATGAGCTGCTGGGAACGATCCAGGGGCGCAACGCGGGCGGGCGTCCGCTGCTGCTGAAGATCGCGCCGGATCTGGACTGGGTGGCGATCGAGGAGATCCTCGCACTCGTCGAGGAGCACAAGCTGGCGGGGATCATCGCGACGAATACGACGATCAACCACGAGGGCGTGCCGGCGCACCGGGAGCAGCAGGGCGGACTGAGCGGCTGGCCGCTGCAGCAGCGCTCGACGGAAATCGTGCGTTTCATCGCGGAGCGGAGCCGGATTCCGATCGTCGCAGTCGGGGGGATTTTCGACGGGGCGTCGGCGCAGGAGAAATTCGACGCGGGGGCCGCGCTGGTGCAGCTCTACACGGGGTTTATTTATGAGGGGCCGGCGGTGGTGGGGAAGATCTGCCGGGCGCTGCTGGCGCGGTGAGCGCAGTCCCGAACGGGATCCGGCGGGGGAATTTGTCCGCGCGCTGGACGCGGGGCGCGGCGTGCGTTTAATGCCAGGCATCATGCCAGCCATTCTCGAAGACGCCTTGATCGACAAAGTGCTCGCCGGCGAGCGCATCACGCCGGAGGACGCGCGCGAGCTTTACCGGATGCCGCTGGTGGAACTGGGCGAGCTGGCGAACCGCCGGCGCAATCTGGCGAAGCGAGCGGCGTATGACGGGCGGGGCGAGGAGATCGTGACCTACATCATCGACCGGAACATCAACTACACGAACGTCTGCAATGTGTACTGCAAGTTCTGCGCGTTTTACCGGACGGAAAAGGACAGCGACCACTACGTGCTCACGCATGGGCAGCTCGACCAGAAGCTCGACGAGCTGACGGCGATCGGCGGCATCCAGATCCTGCTGCAAGGGGGGCATCATCCGAAGCTCGGGCTCGACTGGTATCTCGCGATGCTTTCCCACATCCGGGAGAAGTACCCGCACATCAACATCCACGGCTTTTCGCCGCCGGAGTTCAATCACTTCGCCGAGGTCTTCGGAATGCCGCTGCGCGAGGTCATCGCGCGGTTCAAGGACGCGGGGCTGGGGTCGATTCCCGGTGGCGGCGGGGAGATCCTCGTGGATGCCGTGCGCGACCGGATCGCGCCGCTGAAGTGCAACAGCGACCAGTGGCTGAAGGTCATGGAGCTCGCGCATGAGCTGGGGCTGAAATCGAGCGCGACGATGATGTTCGGGCACGTCGAGACGCTCGACGACCGGATCGCGCATCTCCAGCGGGTGCGCGCGCAGCAGGACGCGACGGGCGGGTTCACGGCCTTCATCTGCTGGACCTTTCAGCCCGAGCACACAAAGCTGCGCGCGGAGCCGGTGGGCAGCGGGGAGTACCTGCGGATGCAGGCGCTTTCCCGCATCTACCTCGACAACATCGACAACCTGCAAAGCTCGTGGGTGACGCAGGGTCCGAAGATCGGACAGATCGCGCTGAAGTATGGCGCGAACGATTTTGGTTCCGTGATGATGGAGGAAAACGTGGTCAGCAGCGCCGGCACGAGCTTTCGCCTCGCGAAGGAGCAGATCGAGGAGCTGATCCGCGACGCCGGATACGAGGCGAGGCGGCGGGACAATTGGTATCGGCTCGTGGAGTGAGGACACGGCGGGGGCGGCGCGTTCGGATCGGGGGTTTCAAAGGCTTCGCCGCCTTGGAAAAGCCTGCTTGACGCTCTCGGCGCGAACCCCTCTTATACGCGGGTTTTCCGCCGGGAAAGAGCTTCCCAGCGGCATTCACACCCCATCACACTCATGAATTTCCGCACCATTTTCCCGGCAGTCATCGCGCTTTCCGCCATGCTCGCCGAACCCGCCGGGCTCCTCGCGCAGGCGCCGCCTCCGTCGCTGATGCCGAATGGCGGGCCGGTGACGGCTCCGATCGTGCGGGCGATTGAGGTGCAGTACGCGGGTGCGAGCACGGTGAGCAAGGAGAAGATCCTGGCGAACATGCGCACGCGGGTAGGGCGTCCGTATTCCGAGCAGGTCGTCGAGGAGGACATCCGCAATCTTTACGCGACGGGGAATATCTCGAATGTCCGCATCTTCGGCGAGCAGATCCGCGACGGGGTGAAAGTGATCGTGGTGGTGCAGTCGAAATCGCAGATCACCGAGGTGGTGCTGAACGGCGTGCAGCAGGTGAAGACGACGCGCATCCGCAAGGAGATCAGCGCGAAGCCCGGGGACACGCTCAACGAGGCGAACCTGCAGGCGGACCGGGAGAAGATCTCCAAATATTACGCGGACAAGGGATTCACGGAGGCGGACGTGAGCTACAAGACCGATATCAATGAGAAGCTGGGCACGGCGCGCGTGACATTCACGATCAACGAAGGCGGGAAAACGGTGATCCGGTCGGTGACGTTCAGCGGAAACAGCGCGATCCCGACGAAGGACATCAAGAAGGTGGTGAAGACGCAGACGAAGGGGCTACTGAATATTTTCACGAGCGGGGCCGGGCGGCTGAATGCGGAGCAGATCGATGCCGATGCGGCGGCGATCCGCGACCTCTACCAGAGTCGCGGCTACATGGATGCGCGAGTGGGGCAGCCGCAGGTCAGCCGCGTGGACGGCAAGGTGGACGTGGCCTTTTCGATCACCGAGGGCGAGCAGTACCATGTGGGCAAGGTGACGTATGTCGGCGCGAAGGTTTTCACCCTCGATGAGATCACGCAGAACTCCAAGGTGAAGACGGGCGAGGTCTATTCCCCGCAGAGCGTGAGGGCCGATGTGAAGTCGATCCAGGATATCTATGGGACGCGCGGCTACATCGACTTCCAGGCGGGTGCGGGCACCGTGCCGGGGCCGGGCAAGACGATCAATGTGACCTTTACCCTCGACGAGGGCGTGCAGAGCTATCTCGAGCACATCCATATCTCCGGCAACACGCGGACGAAGGACAAGGTCATCCGCCGCGAGCTTCCGCTGACGCCGGGCGAGGTCTTCAACACAGTGCGGGTGGATGCCGGAAAGCAGCGGCTGATGAACCTGAACTACTTCTCCAAGGTGGACACCTATCCGGCGGACACGCTGGTCCCGGGGCGCAAGGATCTGAACGTGCTCGTGGAGGAGAAGCGCACCGGGTCGTTCAACTTCGGCGCGGGCTTCAGCTCGATCGACAACCTGCTCGGCTTCGCCGAAATCACGCAGGGCAACTTCGACATCACGCGCTGGCCCTACTTCACCGGCGGCGGCCAGAAATTCCGCCTTCGCGTGCAGTATGGAACCCGGCGCAAGGATTTCATCCTCTCGCTCACGGAGCCGTATTTCCTCGATCGCGAGATCGCGGTGGGCGGCGAGATTTTCTACCGCGAGGCGTCGTTCGTATCGGCGGTCTTCGATGAGCGCCGCTACGGCTTCGATCTCTCGGCGCGCAAGCGGCTGGCCGAGTTTCTGACCGGGCGCGTCAGCTACACCCTACAGGAGATCAGCGTGCTGAACGTCGCCAGCGATGCCTCGCAGACGATCAAGGACGAAGAGGGCAGCCGCCTGCAGAGCAAGGTTTCCACCGGCCTGACCTATGACACCCGCGACTCCGTATTCCTGACGCGGCGCGGCCATCGCGTCGATTTGTCGGCGTACGGCGCGGGCGGCTTCCTCGGGGGCGGCACCGATATCTACGGCTTCGATCTCGAAGGCTCGAAATACTTCCTGCTGCCGTTCGACACGATCCTGACATTCAATGGCGAAGTCGCTGGTGTGGACACATGGGCGGGCGGCGACCGCGTGCCGATTTTTGACCGGCTCTTCCTCGGCGGCGCAAACAACCTGCGCGGATTCAAGTTCCGCGATGTCGGGCCGAAGGATGAGAATGGCGAACCCATCGGCGGGAAGTCGCTCTGGCGTTTCACGACGGAAGTCACCGTGCCTGTGGTGGACAAGGTCCGCGCGGCGATCTTCTACGACATCGGCTCAGTCGGTAGTAGCGCCTACAACTTCGGCGGCACCGTGAACAGCGACGTCGGTGTCGGCGTGCGGCTGGACCTGCCCATCGGCCCGGTGCGGATCGACTACGGGTTCCCGCTGCAAAAGGACCAGTTCACCAGCGGCAGCGGGCGCTTCAACTTCAACATCGGCTATCAATTTTGAACAAATCCGGCGGTCGCGAGTCTCACGCAGTCCCAATTTACAAAACCTATCCCAACATGAAAAAACACATAGTCCTCTCACTGCTCGCAGCCATCCTCACCACGGCTGGTGCCTCTGCGCAAAACGTCAAGATCGGCACCGTGGACATGAAGAAGGTCTTCGAGTCCTACTATAAGACCAAGGACGCCGAGGCGAAGATCAACGAGGCGCGGAACAACGCGAAGAAGGAGCTCGAGGATCGCATGGACACCGCGAAGCAGACGCTCGATCAGGTCAAGAAGCTCGACGAGGAAATCGCGAAGCCGGAACTGAGCAAGGACGCCAAGGAGCAGAAGGCCAAGGCTCGCGGCGAAAAGGCCCAGGAGCTTCAGAACATGGATCGCGAAATCCGCGAGTTTCAGCAGTCGCGTGAGAAGCAGCTCCAGGAGCAGTCGGTCCGCATGCGCGCCGGGATCGTGGAGGACATCAACAAGGTCGTCGCCGAAAAGGTGAAGGCGGAGAATTTTGATGTGGTTCTGGACAAGTCCGGCCCGAGCCTCAACGGCGTGCCGATCGTCCTCTACTCCCGCGACAGCTACGAATTCACCGACACCGTCGTCACCGCGCTGAACAAGAACAAGGGCAAGGAAGCCCCCGCCGACATCAAACCGGCCAACGGCGACAAGCCGAAGAAAATCACCCCGTAAGGAATTTGCCCGTGCCACAATACACGGTGCAGGAACTGGCCGCCCTCGTGGGCGGCCAGTTTGCGTCTGAGGCCGATGGTGCGAAAACGATCATCGGCGGCGCAGCGGTCGCCGATGCCGGGGAGGGGGACGTCACCTTTTTTGGCAACGCAAAATACCTGGCGCAACTGAAGGCCTCGCGCGCCTCGGCCGCGCTGGTCCCGCTCGACTTCAGCGAGGCCATTTCCCCGGTCGCCATCCGCGTGGAGAATCCCTCCCTCGCCTTTGCGCAGTTGCTGCAGAAGTTCGCGCCCGAGCCGATTCGGTTCGCGCCAGGTGTGCATCCCACGGCGGTCCTCGGCGCCGGCGTCGTGCTCGGGGAAAATGTCTCCATTCAGCCCTACGTCGTCATCGAGGACGGCGCGCGGATCGGCGCGAACAGCGTCGTCGGCGCGCACACGTATATCGGCCATGCTGCCAGCCTCGGGGCGGACTGCCAGCTCGCGCCACGGGTCACCGTCGGCGCACGCTGCGTCCTGGGAAGCCGCGTCATCGTCCACAGTGGGGCCGTTCTGGGCAGCGATGGCTTTGGCTTTGAGTTCTCCGAGGGACGCCACGTCAAGATTCCTCAGACGGGCATCGTCCAGATCGACGACGACGTGGAGATCGGTGCGAATGTCACGATCGACCGCGCCCGGTTTGGCCGGACCTGGATTCAGGAGGGCACGAAAATCGACAACCTCGTGCAGATCGCCCACAACGTGGTCGTGGGGAAACACTGCCTGATCGTCTCGCAGGCCGGAGTTTCCGGGAGCACCCGCCTGGGAAATTATGTCACACTTGCCGGCCAGGTCGGCGTCGTGGGCCACATCGAGATCGGAGACGGGACAATCGTGGCCGCCCAGAGTGGAGTCAGTAAAAGTATCGGTCCAAAACAGGTAGTTTTCGGCTATCCGGCCATGCCGCTTAGAGAAAGCAAAGAGCAATTGGCCCGGATCGGCCGTCTCCCAAAGCTTTACGAGCGCGTAAAGAAACTGGAGCAGATTGTCGCGCCCGGAGCGAAATCTTCGCCTGCGGAGAGCTAATTCTTGTCGGAAACGGGCTGGGCTTCTAACGTCCGGCAGCTTTCGCTGTCCAATCCGCGCCATGCCCACCCGCAAACGCTCCGCCACCCGCCCGAAACCCGCGGCCAGAGCCCCGCGACGCGCGGTGCGTCCGCCAAAGCGCAAGGCATGCACTCCGCGCTATCCGCTGCAGCGCCAGTTCGACCTCGAGGAGGCTCAGGGAAAGTGGTTCAACCTCCGCGCCATCTTCGACAAGATGAACGCCCGGTACTTTCGCAACCGCATCCGTGACTACCGCATCGTCTGGGGGCGCAAGCGCCGCGAGCGTCCGCGGGAGACCGTCGTCTTCGGCACGATCCAGGAAGACGACCGCCTCATCCGCATCCACCCGCTCCTCGACCGCGGATTCGTTCCGACCTGGTTTCTCGAGTACGTCATTTACCATGAAATGCTCCACTCCGTCGTAGCCGATCTCTACGACGGCGAAGGCCGCCGAATCGTCCATCACGACCGTTTTATGGAAAGGGAGCGCCGGTTCCACTGGTTCCGCCGCGCGAAGGCGTGGGAGCAGGAAAACCTCGCGCGCTTTCTCCAGTAGGCAGCGCCGCGTGAAAGCCGGCTACGGCGTGTAGGGCACGGTGCCTTTCGCGTCCACGGGCCAGCCCCATTTTGCGATGTAGTCTGCTCCAGGGAGAAAGGCGTCGGCGCTGGCCTTGAGCTTGCGCTGGAGCTGGGCGTCGAGGTCCGACTGGAGCTGTGCGGCGGCGGGATCGCCGATGAGGTTGTGCTGCTGGTAGGGATCGGTCTCGTTGTCGAAAAGCAGCCACGGTCCCGCGAGGTCACGGATGTAGGTATGGCGCGCGGTGCGCACGCCGCGGTATTCGCGCCCGCCTTTCAGACGTTCGTATTCGCCGAAGGGGGCGACGCAGGTCAGCACCGTCGCGCCGTCGCCGGGCGCGGGGCCGCCGCGCAGGTGGCCGCTGAAGTCGAGCCCCTCCACGCTGGCGGGTGTCGGCACGCCTGCGAGGCCGAGCAGCGTGGGCATCACGTCCTCGGAGTTGATCGGGGCGGAAAGCTGGCGCGCTTCCTTGCCAAGACCCGCTGGCCACCGGATCAGCATGGGCACGCGTGCGGATTCGTCGAATGGCTTCTGCTTTTTCCACATGCCCTGCGAGCCGAGCATGTCGCCGTGGTCGGCGCTGAAAACGAAGATCGTATTTTCCGCGAGGCCGGTCTCGCGCAGCGTGGCGAGCAGATCGCCCATCGCATCGTCGAG
>JAYTML010000254.1:0-7521 GCA_043728655.1 Chthoniobacter sp.
CCGATGACGAAGCGCACCCCCTGGTCGAGCGTGATCCAAAAGCGCGTCATGCGCCGGTCGGTGACAGTCACCTTGCCGGTGGCGCGCTGCTTTTCAAAAAGCGGGATCACGCTGCCTCGGCTGCCGACGACATTGCCGTAGCGCACGCAACTGAAGCTCGTGCCGACATCGCCGGAGTAGGCGTTGCCCTGGACGAAAAGCTTCTCGGCGCAGAGCTTGGTCGCGCCGTAGAGATTGACCGGGTTCACGGCCTTGTCGGTGCTCAGCGCGAGCACCTTTTTAACGCCTTGGTCGATCGCGGCTTCGATGATGTTCGTCGCGCCGACGATGTTCGTCTTGATCGCCTCGATGGGGTTGTACTCGCAGGCCGGCACCTGCTTGAGCGCTGCGGCGTGGACGACCACGTCCACGCCGTGAAAGGCGCGGTTCAGCCGTTCGCGGTCGCGCACATCGCCGATGAAGTAGCGGATCGGCACGTCCCCGCCGTCGGGAAACACCATCCGCATCTCGTGCTGTTTCAGCTCGTCGCGGCTGAGAATGATCAGCTTTTTCGGCCGGTATTCGTTGAGGAGGATTTCGGTGAATTTGCGACCGAAGGAGCCTGTGCCTCCGGTGACGAGGATGGTGGATTCTTGCCAGTTCATAGTTTTTTGGAGATGCCCGCGCTGTCGAAAAAGCGCGTGAGAAATTCATGCACGCCGCGCTCCCGCTCCGGGGTGACGCCGGCGATCATGTCGTCAAAGATCGACGCCTGGCCCAGGCGGACGCCGAAGTCCGGCGAGGCCGCGACCTTTTCGTCGATGGGATTGACCGCGGAGCCGTGACGCTCGGCGAGGTGGAAATAGTGCATGTAAAAAAATTCCTCGATCGCTGGCCGCTCCATCGCGACTTCGAGGCGGTCCGCCTGGCGGATGCAGTCCCGGTAATGGTCGAGCGAGGCGGCGTGGATATTGAAGGGGTAGGCAATGTGCGGATTGTCCCCGGCGTTGACAACGGGAATGCCCGCGTAGGCGAACTCATGCCCCGCCGTGCCATAGACGGTGAACATGGCGCTCACGCCCTCCTCGAGAATCTGGCGGTTCGAGGTGCCGGGCTGGAGAAAGTGAATCTTCGGATACCGCGCCTGGAGCGCTTCGAGCGCCTTGCGGTTTGCCGCGCTCATCTTCATGCGCCCGGTATCGGCGGCTGCGGGGTGCGGTTTCACATACCACGCGAATGGCGTCTCCTGCGCGTGATCGAGCAGGAAGTGAATCCACTCGTAAAAGTCCGGGAACAGCAGGCTGCGGTAGCCGTGCGGCGAGTCGATGAAATCGTGCAGCATCACGAGCACGCGCGGCGGGCCGTCGGTGGGGAAAATGCGCTCGCCGCCGATTCCGTAGCTGCTCTGCGTCATGCGGACGAGCGCGTCCTCCTCGCCCGCGAGCCGGGCGCTGAGCCGGTGCCGCGACTTTTCGAGCGCGGCCTCCCTTTCCTCATCGGAGAGGCGGGAAAACGCCTCGCGGTACTGGTAGTAGCGCGTGGCGACTGGCGCCGGATAGCCGTGGCCGAATCCATCCGGGCCCGGCCCCGAATGCGCGGGATCGAGCTGCAGCAGGTGAAACGGCTGGCCGATGAGCACGAGGAAGACGGGGACTTTCGCGCGGAAGAGCACCCGCGTGATGACGCCGCTGTAGAGGTAGCTGAAGTCGTCCGTCAGCAGGCACTCGACCTTGTTTTGCGCGACGTAATTTTTCACCGCGAAATAGATCAGCAGCGCTTCGCAGATCGTGTCGCGAAGCCGCGGATCGGTGAGCGCGACGGTGGGCTCATTGTGATTCCGCAGGTAGGTGTCATAGACCTGATCGCCGATGAGCAGGCCCTCGACGGTGAGATTCACCACGTCCCATTTCGTCCGCAGCCCGGCGAAAAGCTCGTCCGCGAGCGACTCCACCCGCGCACGGTCCTTTTCCACATTTTCAAACGTCAGACGGCACTCGGCGCCAAAGGACGCGTAGGCTTTCGCCGTATCCGGCGGCGTGCGTTTCGCGAAATTGAACGCCTCGACCCGGCAGTCGAGCCGGTCCGCCAGGTGGTTCGCCACGTAGGCGTAGCAGAAGATGGAGGCGGGAACCGGGAAGAGGTTCACGAGCACCACGCCCTCGCTGCCGGCGCGGCGGCGCGGCCATTTTTTCCGGCTTAATTCGATGAAGCGCGCGACCGCGGGATCGGCCGGGGGCTTCGTCAGAACCTTGCGCAGCCAGGCACGGCCGCCGGCGAGAAGTCCGGGGCTGGCGTTCAAATCCGTGGAGGAAGCTGACATGTCTTTCGCTCGGGGAATACTCACGCTGTGAGCGCACGCGCGGCGACCGCCAGTTGGGCGGGCGCGCCGGCCTCGACCCGCCACTCCCCGCCGACGAGCGCCACGCCGCTGTGCACGGTCGGGAGCTGGCCGCTGCCGAAAAAGTCGCCGCCCTCGACGGTGAGTTCGACGGCGCTGTCCATGCCGTCGAGCGTCACCCCGCCGAGCGGCGCAGAGCGGATCACGTAATCCAGCCGGTAAACCGACGAGGGCAGCGGCAGATTTCGCACGCGGCAGACGAAGGCGCCTTTCTCCGGCAGCAGCGCGCCGAACGACTCGCCGGTGATGTGATTGCTCTGCGTGAAGATGGGCACGTCGAGATCGCTCTTCACGTAGAAGGTGATGAAGAGCGTGGGCCGAGGAACCTCCGGCGCGGTGTTTTCAAAATAGAAGAAGATGTCCAGATCCTGCCCGGCCTGCGCGGTGGTCACCGGCCGCCCCGCGGGATCCCGAAACTCGATCAACGTGACCTGCAGCGCCGTGCGCGCTGTGCGGTCCGGCCGCTCGCGGAGAGACCCGGCGTGCTGAGTGAAGCTGCCGACGTAATGCGCAATCGCCTCGGTCTGCGTGCCTTGGAATTTCACCACGCCGCTTTCGAGGACGATGCCGCGCGTGCAGAGATTCTCCACGGCGGCGGCGTGGTGGCTGACGAATAGGATCGTGCGCCCCTCGCGCGCGACGGCGCTCATCTTGCCGAGGCATTTCTTTTGAAACGCCGCGTCGCCGACTGCGAGCACTTCGTCAATGATGAGGATCTCGGGTTCGAGGTTCGCCGCGACCGCGAAGGCCAGCCGCACGACCATGCCGCTCGAATAGCGCTTCACCGGCGTGTCGATGAACTTTTCCACCCCGGCGAAGTCCACGATCTCGTCGAACTTCCGGGTGATCTCGGGCCGCGTCATGCCGAGGATCGAGCCGTTGAGGTAGATATTGTCTCGCCCGGTCAGCTCCTGGTGAAAGCCGGTGCCAACCTCCAGCAGGCAGGCGACGCGGCCTTTCAAAAAGACCCGCCCTTCCGTGGGCGCGGTGATGCGCGAGAGGATTTTCAGCAGCGTGGATTTGCCTGAGCCGTTGCGGCCGATGATCCCGATTACGTCGCCCTGTTTGACCTCGAAAGACACGTCCCGCAGCGCCCAAAGGTAGTCCGAGATGCCGCCCACCTTCGGCTCCTTTGCCCCGCCCTCGGTGAGCTTTGCATGCGGATCGGGCCGCCCGAGCATCCGAGCAAGCCCGGACTGGAGATCCTGGTAAAGCATCCGCCGGCTGATCGTGCCCAGCCGGTATTTCTTGCTGACCTTATCGACTCGTATGACGACCGACATGACTAAACGGTGTCCGTAAAGGTGCGCTCGACGTGATGAAACATGAGCAGGCCGAGAAAGAGGACCACGCCACTGATCCCGAAGCTGAGCGCGAGCTGCCAGATCTCGATCACGCCCCGGCCGAGGAAGGCGAAGCGGAACGATTCGATGATCGGCACCATCGGATTCAGGACGAAAACCCAGCGCACCCCCGGCGCGACGGAGGAGAGCGGGAAGACCACGCAGCTCACATACATCCATAGCTGCACGCCGAAGCTCAACATCATCCCGAAATCGCGGTAGCGCGTGGTCAGCGCCGAGACCATGCACCCCATGCCGAGCCCGAGCGCGCCCATCTGCACCAGCAGCAGCGGCACGAGCACCATCCTCCAGTTTGGCTCCACCGCCGCGCCCGTGGCCCAGTGGTAGATGAAGATGGCGAGGAAGACTCCGAACTGGATTCCGAACGTGGCGAGATTGTTCAGCACCACGGAAACCGGCACCGTGAGCCGGGGAAAATACACCTTTCCGAAAAGGCCCGCGTTTCCGGTGAAAGTGGTCGCCGTCCGAGTCAGGCAGGACGCGAAGTAATTCCAGGCCGTCACCCCGAGCAGGAAAAAAAGGATGTGCGGCGTTCCGTCGGTCGAGACTTTCGCCACACGCCCGAAGACGATCGCCATGATCAGCGTCGTCGCGAGCGGCGGCAGCACGAACCACAGCGGCCCGAGCACCGTCTGCCGGTAGCTCGACACGAAATCACGCCGGAAAAACTGCCAGACGAGATCGCGATACTGCCAGATCTCGCGCAGCCGCACGTCGAACCAGCCGATCTGCGGAGTGATGATCTCCGTCCATTCTCCGGCCTCTTTCTCGGGGGCGTCGCTCGTCATCGGGCGGGTGAAAAATCGGGCAAGCTGCCGCCCTTGGTCGTTTGCGCGGAAAAACCGGCAAGACCTTCAAGGAGCCGCGGGTGCAGCTTTGGTTTCATGGATGTGGGCCGCTTTCACTCCGGCAGCGGCCAGCCGGACTCAGGTACGAAGCGCAGTCGCCTGCCGAAAAACGGCGAGCAGACCCAGTTCGATCTCCCTGGTGTTCCCTAAAAATTCGAGCAGCACGCGCACGCGCTCCCGCGCCGGCATGAGCTTGGTCACGACTCCCTCCTGCCCGGTGAGAGGTCCGCTGACGATCGTCACCTCATCCCCCTCAGCGAGGTCGAAAGAGAGCGTCTTGATGTCATCGCCGCCGATGAATCTGCTCAGCTCCTCGATCGCCCCCGCTGGGACCGCCGCGATGTGCCGGCCAAAATGCACAATGCCGCTCACGCCCGGACTGTAGCGGACCATCGTCTGGCTCTCCGTCAGATCGAAGCGCGCGAAAAGGTAGTTCGGGAACATCGCCTCCACGAACCACTTCAGCCCGCGAACCGTGCGGCGTTGGATGCGGACGCGCGGGCAAAAAACCTCGACGCCCTGCGACTGCCGGAGCCGCGCCGCCGCGATGTGCTCGTGCTTTGGCTGAGAGCGCAGGCAGTACCACTGCGGCCCGGCAGGCTCGGAGAGCGCGGGATTCTCAGGGGATGGGGAAAGCATCGTGACCATGCTAAGCGACGAGGAACTTCAAAAGCCACGGCAACATTGCCTCGCCCTTTTCCTTCCAGTGCCGGAGCCGCGCGAGCCGCGCCGCCGCCGCCTCGCGCTCGGCCTTCGGCAGTTTCGCCAGGTGCTGCTCCATGCGCGCGAGCCGCGCCGTGCCGCTGTCCAGATGCGGCTGCACCTCCTCCTTTATGAAAGCGCTCGCAAACTTGCTCAGCTCGAAGTCCGCGACGTAGTGGTCGCGCCGGTCCCCCGCCACGTACACCGAGCGCACCGCTCCAAAGGAGCGAAGCACCTTCAGCCCCTGGCTCGCCGCACCCTTGCTCATGTGCAGACGCTCCATCAGAGCGTCGAGCGCCAGCGGTTCCGGCGACGCGAAAAGCAGGCCGTATATCTCCCCGACGGACTTCGGCATGCCCAGCAGGCGCACGAAGCTGATGAACAGATCGATCGCCTCCACCTCCAGCGGCGACAGTCCGCCGGACGGCCTGCGGGCCGCCGCTTTGCGCGTCGCGAGACTGGAGAGTTTTGCCGGCATCGGCACGGTGGTTAACAGGCTGGCGCATTGTGTTCAAATAGAAATGAACTCGATGGCCGGTTTATTTTCCGGCATCCCTTCGACTCGTGAACCACGCGGCGACGCCCCCTCGGCGCGGAAATCTTTTGACGCCATCCGCGCGCCGCCCGCATCTTCCCCCCGCCTTTTCCGAGCCGCCTCACTCCACACTCCACTCTCATCACTCACCCTTCTCCAAATGGCTAACTACGATCTCATCGTCATCGGTGCCGGCCCCGCCGGCTATGTCGCGGCAATCAAGGCGGCGCAACTCGGCAAGAAAGTCGCCTGCGTGGAGAAGGAGCGCGGCGGCGGCACCTGCAACAACTGGGGCTGCATCCCGACCAAGGCGCTGCTCAAGAACGCCGAAATGTACCACGCCATGACACACCGCGCGGCGGAGTTTGGCTTCAAGATCGAGGGCCTGAGCTACGACTGGTCCGCGATCATCAAACGCTCCCGTGTCGTCTCGGACAAAGGCGCGGCGGGCGTCGATTTCCTTTTCAAAAAGAACAAGATCGACTCGCTCAAGGGCGAGGCTTCTCTGGATAAAAAGGGCGAGGTGAAAGTGAAGGGCGCTGACGGGAAAGAGGAGGTCCACACTGCGGCGAAAATCCTCATCGGCACCGGCTGCGTGGCGCGCGCGATGCCCGGCCTGCCTTTCAACGGAACGACCGTCATCAGCTCAAAGGAAGCGATGAATCTGCCGGCGCAGCCCAAGAGCATCGTGATCATCGGTGCGGGCGCGATCGGCATTGAGTTTGCGTATTTCTACAACGCCTTCGGCACGAAAGTGACCGTCGTGGAGATGCTGCCGAACCTTCTCCCTGTCGAGGACACCGAGGTTTCGCAGGCGCTCGAGAAGTCATTCACCAAGCAGGGCGTCGCCTTTCTCACGAACACCAAGACGACGAAGACCGAGGTCACGGACAAGGGCGTGAAGATCACCGTCGCCGACGCGAAGGGCGCTGAGAAAATCCTCGAGGCCGAAGTGTGCCTCGTGGCGATCGGCGTCGCGCCTCTCCTGCCCGGCGGGAGCCTGAAGCTCGGCCTCACCGACCGCGGCTACCTCCAGACGAATGACCGCTACGAGACGACGGTGCCCGGCGTCTTCGCGGCGGGCGACATCATCGGGCCGCCGTGGCTCGCGCACGTCGCCAGCTACGAGGCCATTCAGGCCGTCGAGGGCATGTTCGTGCCCGGCTTCAAGCCGAAGAAAGTCACCATCTTCCCCGGCTGCACCTACTGCCATCCGCAGGTCGCCAGCGTCGGCCTCACCGAGCGCGCGGCCAAGGAAAAGGGACTGAAGTTCAAGGTCGGCAAGTTCCCCTTCATGGCCAGCGGCAAGGCGCGCGCGATCGGCGAGAGCGAGGGCTTTGTGAAAGTGCTCGTCGGCGAGCCGCACGGCGAAATCCTCGGCGCGCACATCATCGGCCCGGAGGCTACGGAGATGATCGCCGAGCTCGGCCTCGCCATGACGCTCGAGGCGACGTGGGAGGAAATCGAATCGACGATCCACGCCCACCCGACGCTCAGCGAAGGCGTGAAGGAAGCCGTGGAAGTGGCCGCCGGCCACGCGATCCACGTCTGACGCTACGCGCCCGCGTCGAGATAGCGCTGCCACTCCGGCGGGAGCGGCGCGCGCTCGACGCCATCTGCGATGCGTCCCTCGAAGGTCGGCTCGAACTGCGTGCTCGTGCCATAGACCATGATGGTGTCGCGCGAGCCCTCGGC
>JAYTML010000255.1:0-6348 GCA_043728655.1 Chthoniobacter sp.
GCGATCGTGCAAAAGGCGGGCCTCAATCCCGAGGTGCTCGCCGCCGCGATCGAGCAGAATGCCTGCCGCTCCGGCGTCGTGGAGCTGAAGCTGCCGAAGATGGCCGCCGGCGACTACGAGCCGCACTTTTCGCTCAAGCACATGTTTAAGGACGTGCAGCTCGGCATCCACATGGCGAACACGCTCGACCTCGAAATCCCCGTCACCACCGTCACCGCGGGCGTCATGTATGGCGCGATCACGCGCGGCTGGGCCGACCTGGATTTCTCCGCGCTCTACAAAGTGTATTCGCCGAACGGCCCCGAGCAGCCCGCCGCGCTCGCCGCACCCGCGCGCCTCCCGAGCCCGGTGCCTGTGGCGGAGAAAGCGGCACTCATCGCCCCGGCACCGGCCGAGCCGAAAGGGCCTGCGCCAGCCGTGGAGGAAAAGATCGCGAAGGTCGTCGAGCTTTCGCTGCCCGGCGCGAAAGCGATCGCCGCCAGGCTGCCGCGTCCGGCCGACGACAAGTCCTCCGCGAGCGGAGCGGCGAAGCGGGCCGCGCTGCCGGAGACGCCCGGGCACCCTTTCAACGTCGTCCGGCGATGGTTCGTCTCGCGGATGGGCGGCTAGCGCATGAGCAGCAGTCTCGCGGCTTATCACGATTTCCGGGCGCGCGGCGGCATCGCCGACCTGTCGGATCGCGCGAAAATCCGGCTGAAGGGGCCGGATCGCGTCCGCTATCTGAACGGGCAGGTCACTGCGAACGTCAGCCGCGCCAGCGCGGCCGAATCAGTGCGCGCGTGTGTGACGACCGCGAAGGGCAAGCTGTGCGCGGATGTCTTCATCTCGGCGGAGCCGCGCGCGATGATCGAGGCGGAGATCGGCGGGCTGATCGTGGATGCCGAGGGCGAGCTGCGCGAGGCGCTCCTCGCCCGGCTGGAGCGCTACATCATCTCAGACGACGTGACGCTGGAGGATCTCAGCGAAACGCTGGGGCTGCTCCATTTTCTGCCGCCCGCCGGTGCCGGCATCGAGGCGCTGCACGGCGTCTTCTGGTCGCCCGTGGAGCCCATCCTGTCGCACCGCTTTGGGCGCGCCGGGTTCGATTTTTTTCTCCCGCGCGAGGCTCTCGCAAATGGCATCGGCGACTTCTTCGAGCCGCACCATGCCGTCCTCGATGATGCGCTCATCGAGACGCTGCGCATCGAGGCCGGCGTCCCGCGCTGGGGCCGGGAGCTCGGCGAGGACACGCTCCCGCCCGAGGCCGGGCTCGACCGCACGCACATCGACTACCACAAGGGGTGCTACATCGGGCAGGAGGTCATCTCGCGGCTGAAAAGCGTCGGCCACGTCAACCGCGAGCTCACCGGCTTCGTGTCCGAGGACGGCACCGCGCCCGCGGCCGGCGCATCCCTTTTCGCACCCGGCGGTGAGCGCCCCATCGGCACCATCACGAGCGCGGCATTCAGTTTTGCCTTGGAAAGGCCGATTGCGCTCGGCTATCTCAGGCGCGGTTCGCCGACCGGCGGACTGCTCGCCCGCCCGGCCGACCCGTCCAGCGCGGAATGCCGCGTTACCGCCTGTCCACTGCCCTTTGTCTCTCCATGAAAAAGCTCCTCCTCACTGTCGCCGCGCTCGCCACCGGTCTCGCCGCTGTCCGCGCCGATGATGTCGCGCTCGTCACCCTGCGCGTCGGCAAAGACAAGACGCCACAGCAGTTTGCGATGGAGTTTTACGAAGCCGAGGCGCCGGGAACGGTCGAGAATTTCAAGAAGCTCGCCCGCAAGAAATTCTACAACGGGCTCGCGATTCACCGCGCCTTTCCCCACATCCTTGTGCAAATGGGCGACCCGCTGACCGAGCGCAAGGACCGCACGAATGTCGGCACCGGCGGCCCCGGCTACACCATCCCGGCAGAGATCCGGCGCAAGCACACGAAGGGGGCCGTAGCCGCCGCGCGCCTGCCGGACAAGATCAACCCCTCCCGGCACTCGAACGGCAGCCAGTTTTACATCTGCCTCTCTCCCCAGCCCAGCTACGACGGCCAGTACACCGTGTTCGGCCACGTCATCTGGGGTCTGGAGACCCTCGATGCCCTGAGCACGAAGCCCGTGGACAGCAACGACTACCCCATCGAGCGGATCGTCATCCGCTCCGTGAAAGTCCTCCCGCGCGAGGAGCTTCCGCCGCCGCCCACCCCCGTCGTCCCCGGCCCCGCGCCGAAGAAGCGCTGGTGGCAAATTTTCTGAGCACAAACGCTTGCGAGCCCCGGAGCGCGCCCGTATAAAGCGCTCCCTCAAAAAAACTGGGTAGGTACCGAAGTGGCCAAACGGGGTGGACTGTAAATCCACTGGCTTACGCCTTCACAGGTTCGAATCCTGTCCTGCCCACTCCCTCCGCATCGCCGGAGGGGGGTGAGAAACTCCGGACGGCCGCGGAACGGTGCGGGGAGGTGGGGCGGAGGGAATCCTTTTTGTGGCTTGGAAACGTCCGTTCGGGCGCGATTGAAAGATTACAGTGTCGTAATGTCGCGAAAAATTATTTACACTGCGGCTTGACGGGGGCACATAAGAGCTTCTGTTCTTTGCACTCCCCCAAACGGGTTAATCAGCGGCCCAGATCCGTGCCGCCCGTCAGGAGAATCTTTATCGGTTCCCAACCTCCCCAAAACCTCCCCAGCAGTCCGCCCACCCAACCCCCAAAATCTATGCGTACCCCAAAACACCCGTCCAAGATCCAGCCCCTGAGCTTTTCCCTCGCCCGTCTCGGTTCCGCCGCAGCGGTTTGCGCAGCGCTTTTCGCCGCCAAGCCCGTAGCCGAGAGTGCCGTCGTCATCTGGGACGGCACCGCCGTGCCCACGCCGGGGGACGGCATCCTGTGGACTGATGTCCTGAACTGGAACAGCGGCGCCCTGCCTGCGTCTTTCGATGATGTGAGATTCGGGAACGTATTGGCCGTGCCGGGCCGGATTCAGTTGAACGGAAGTCAGACGGTCAACTCGCTTGAATTCACCGCCAGCAACTACGTGCTCGGCAGCTATGGCGACCGCAATCAGCTCACCGTCGCGAGCGGCAATATCGTCGTGAATTCGGGCGTGTCCGCGGTCATCAACTCGGACTATGCCGGGACGTCGGCTCTGAACCTGTCGGGCGGTGGCAAGCTGCTGCTGAACAGTTTCGTCAACAGCTTCACCGGCGGCGTGACGGTGGATGGCGCGGGCACCCAGCTCACGATCCGCGGGCAGGGTGTGCTGCCATACATCAATGGCGTGGGACAGGTCTACGTTGGCCGGTCGGATAGTTATTCATTGGGTTTTAACGGCGGCAAATCCGTGACGCTGCAGAATGGCGGGGAACTCCGGCTGGTCGGAACAGGATACAACCCGGATGGCGCGACGAAGAACATCGTCCTCGGAACGGGTGGCGGTGCGATAAATCTCGCGGCGGCGTGGCAGCAGTACACGTTCGACGACGCTGCGCAGCTCACGGGCTCGGGATCGCTGACCAAGAATGGCAATGGCCGGCTGGCGCTCGCGACGCTGGATTACAATCTCACCGGCGATCTCATCCTCAACGCCGGCACCATCGACCTCAACCGCGTGGTCGCCGCCCCGATCACGACGACGTTTAACGGCACTGCAGCGGCAGTCAGCCGTTTCAGCTCGTTCAGCGGCGTGACGAATTCCGTCGCCGCCACGAATGCCATCACCGTCAACGGCGGTATCCTCATGCCAAACAGCGGCACGGTGAGCGTCATCGACGCGGTGACCGTCACGCTCAATGCCGGTGTGCTGAGCGTGCAGGGTGCGGACCACGAATACGGAGTCCGCGGCCAGGTCACGGGCGGCCCCGCCTTTACCACGCTGGTGCTCAATGGCGGCACGATCCTGACGCGTGACGCGCAGACGCCGACGACGGCGCGCAGCCCGCGGTTCAACTCCCTGCTCACCGGCAGCGGCTCGGTGGATATCGTCGCCGCGACCAATGCCAACGGCACTCCGGGGAGCCAGGGGCATGCGGTCTTCCAGCGCAGCGACATCGCCCACACGTTCAACGGCACCTTCGTGCTGCGCGACTACGCCACGATCGAAAACCGCGCGAACCAGGGAACGCTGGCGGCTTCGCTCCATGTCGGGAAGACGATCGGCAATGCGACGCTGCAAATGGCGGGCATCAATACCATGCTCGACATGCGGGACAACGGCGCGGGCAGCAGCGGCACGCTGAGCGCTTACTCGACGAATAACATCATCGTCAGCGGCACGCAGGCGGGGAGCCTCTACCGGCTGTCGGTCGTCCAGAGCACCGCGAATACGCTCAATACCTTCCAGTTCGGGAATCTGACCATCGGGGGCCAGCGCTTCCAGGTGCAGACAAACACGGCGTCGAACTACGCCGCGCGTGTCGCGTCGATGAGCCTGACGGGCACGCCGTTCCTCGACCTCGCGGCGAATTTCCAGGTGGACGGAGCTGTAAATGAGACCGGTGCTGGCGGGCAGGGGATCATCAAGCATTTGGGCAATAGCACGCTGACGCTTACCGGGGCGGTGAATGCCTCGATCGTGGAGATCCGCCACGGCGCCACGATCCTCAGCGGAGCCTCCGGGGCGATCAATCCGGGGAATATCAGCGCCGTCGGCGCGATCACCATCAATGGCGCCACGCCGACTGTGACGCTGACCGGTGCGGCGCGCGCCAATGGCGCTCCGCTGGGCGCGGGTGTGCTCACTCTCGACAACACCGCGGCGACGAATGCGAATCGCCTCAGCGACAACGTCCCGGTGACCCTGCTCAGCAACTCGACGCTGCGTCTGATTTCGCAGAGCGGTGTGAACGTCAACGAGACGACGGGCAATGTCAGCGTCCCGTTTGGGAATCCGACGTTCGACGTGGTGCGCACCGGCGCGGGAGAAGTCCCTGTGCTGACGTTGGGAACGCTCGCGCTGTCGCGCGGGACAAATGCGGGGATCAACTTCACCGGCACCGGCCTCGGCACGGTCGGGACGACCGCACGCATCATTCTTCCGACGCAGGCCACGAGCACATTTCTCGGTGCGTGGGCCACTTCGGGAAATGAATTCGCGAAGTATGATGGCACCACGGTCGATAATGGCGCGCTACTGGGCGTGACCGCACTGGCGGGCGCCGATTATTTCACGGTCGCGTCCGAGACCGATGTGCTCACCAGTCTGAACGGCAAGGTGACGACCGCCCCGTTGGCGGCTGCGCCGATCACGCTCACCACGGCACGGTCGATCAATTCGCTGAACTTCCAGACCACCGTCGCGGCCACGGCGGCGCTCTCGAATGTGAACACGAACGGCCTTGTGCTGACGGTGGAAAGCGGCGGCGTCCTTTCGAGCGGACAGAATATCAGCATCCTCGGCGTCGGTGCGGGCGGGATCACAGCAGGCCCCACGAGCGGGCCGGCGACGCCTGCGCAGCTCGTCTTCACGAATAATGGCAACACCATTTTCAACAACGCCATCATCACCAACAACGCGACGGGCGGCGCGGTGACGCTCGTGAAGAACGGCACCGGCGTCCTGCGCCTCACAAATCAGGGGACGCTCGCGGGCTCCGGCGGGCATACGAATACGTTCACGGGCGGTGTGGTCGTCAATGCCGGCGTCTTGACAGTGACCCGCGGGACTTACCTCGGTGCGTCCTCGAATCTCATCACGCTCGCGGGCGGCGACCTGGAGATCAATCAGCCGAGCCTGACCCTCAATGGGGTTCTTTCAGGCTTCGGGCACAACATCCTCGTTGCGGGAAACTCGTCGATCGGTTTGGACGACAACGGCGACAACGTGGGCGGTGCGACGGAACTGAGCGACGCCGCATCGGCTGACAATAACCTCGTTCCCTTTGGGTCGCTGACGATCAACGGCGCCCACACACTGGGCATCGGCGGATTCCAGTGGGACGTGAGCTTTAACGGATCGAGTTTCTCCGGCGTGCCGACGATCAATCTCGGCGTGGACAAGGAGGCGAACTCCCACACGGTCATTCAGGGCGCGATGACGGGCACTGGCTTCAATGTCATCGCCGCTGGCGCCACCCCGTCCACATTGATCATTGGCGGGGGTTCCGGGGATGCCGTCTCGAACGCCGGGCTGAGTTCTCCGATCACGCTCTTCGCAGCCACCACGCGGTTGAACAAGGCCAACGGGGTGAACGCAATCGGCGACGGTCCCGCGGCGGACGATGTCGTCATTAATGGCGGCGTGCTCGCGTGGGGGCCCGGCCATGTCGGGGACATTCTGGGGAACAACAACAACCTGCAGGGCCTCTTCAATCTCAGCCCCGCCGGGGCGCGGCTCGCCGGGCAGGATCAGATCGCCGACACGGCGACGATCACGGTTTTGAG
>JAYTML010000256.1:0-9916 GCA_043728655.1 Chthoniobacter sp.
CTTCATCTCCACGCACGGCGCCCGCAAGGGTCTCGCCGACACAGCGCTCAAGACCGCCGACTCCGGCTACCTCACGCGCAAGCTCGTCGATGCCTCGCAAGACGTCATCATCTACGAGGAAGACTGCAGCACTACGCTCGGCATCGTCGTCCGTCCGATCTATGAGGGTGATGAGGAGGTCGTCGATCTCGCCACCCGTCTCATCGGCCGCGTCAGTTGCGAGACGGTGAAGGATCCCGTCACCGCCACCACCGTGTTGAAAAAGAACACGCTGATCGATGAGAAGACAGCGCTCGCCGTCGAGAAGATCGGCATCGAGCACCTCAAGATCCGCTCTGTGCTCACTTGCGAAAGCAAGCGCGGCTGCTGCGCAAAGTGCTACGGCCGCAATCTCGCGACGGGCCAGATGGTGAAGCTTGGCGAAGCAGTCGGCATCATCGCTGCGCAGTCCATCGGCGAGCCCGGCACGCAGCTCACCATGCGTACCTTCCACATCGGCGGCGTCGCCTCCGGCACGTTCAAGCAGCCGATCGTCAAAGCCAAAAACGACGGCGACATCCGATTCAACGAACTCAAGGCCGTGCTTAACACCGAAGGTCAGTGGGTCGCGCTGAACAAGAACGGGAGCGTCACCATCCACTCCAAAGACGGCCGCGAGATCGAGCGCTACACCATTGTCGTTGGCTCCACCATTTCCATCGCCGACGGCGGCCATGTCAAAAAGGGCGAGGCCTTCATCCAGTGGGATCCGCACAACGTCCCGATTCTCACCGAGAAGGCGGGCCGTGTGGAGTTCCGCGACATGATCCCCGGCGTCACCGTGAAGAGCGAGATCGACGAGGGCACCGGCCTCAAGGGCACCGTCGTCATCGAGCACAAGGAGGATTTGCACCCGCAGATCGTCATCGTGGACGAAAAGACCAAGGACATCCTGGCCAGCTACTCGATCCCTGCCGGCGCACACGTCGCCGTGGCGGAAGGAAAGAAGATCCAGGCCGGCTCGCTCCTCGCCAAGACTCCGCGCAAAGTCGCCAAGACCAAGGACATCACCGGCGGTCTGCCGCGTGTTGCCGAGCTCTTTGAGGCACGCCGTCCGAAGGACGCCTCCGAGATCGCCAAAATCGACGGTAGCGTCGAGATCGGCGGCACCGTCCGCGGCAAGCGCAAGATCATCGTCACCGACATCGAGACCGGTGCCGAGGAAGAGCATCTCGTGCCGATGAACAAACACATCATCGTCCTCAAGGGTGACCTTGTGAAGAAGGGCCAGCAGCTCACCGACGGACCGGTCGTCCCGCATGACATCCTCGATGTCTGCGGCCCGCAGGCCCTGCAGGAGTACATGGTGAACGAAGTCCAGGAGGTCTATCGCCTTCAGGGCGTAGAGATCGCGGACAAGCACATCGAGATCATCGTCCGCCAGATGCTCCGCAAGGTGAAAGTCACCGAACCCGGCGACACGTCGCTCCTCTGGGGCGACCAGATCGACCGCCTCGCCTTTGAGAAAGAGAACGAGGAAGTCGTGAAGAAAGGCGGCAAGCCCGCCGAGGCCGTCCCGGTGCTGCTTGGCATCACCAAGGCCTCGCTCGAAACCGACTCCTTCATCTCCGCCGCTTCATTCCAGGACACCACCCGCGTCCTCACCGAAGCTGCCACCCTCGGCCGCGTGGACAATCTCCGCGGCTTCAAGGAGAACGTCATCATGGGTCACCTCATCCCGGCCGGCACCGGCTTCCCGGTGCACCGCGACATCAAGATCGTGAACCTGGGCGACAGCCTGCCGCCCATTGAGGAAAGCGGCGAGCCCGAGCCAGCCGTCGGCTAGGATCCCGGATCCGAAAATCAAAAACCTGCGAAGGTCGAAGGCTCTGGCCTTCGGCCTTCGCCGTTTTCAGGCATCGGCATCTGGGCCCGTGGAAGGAAAAAATAGTGCGCGACTAATCAGAGGACGCCGTCAATGATGGCGTCGTCGTTTCCCCCCAAATGCGCACTCCACCCGCACCTATCTCGCTCAGGATCACGCGATGAGTTACCAGTCTCCATCCGATCCGCCGCCCAGGAAGCCGCTGTTCACCTTTTGGCAGAAGGTCATCGCCAGCAAATTCCTCCTCGTCAGCATCATCGTGCATCTGCTCTTCGGGGCGGGGGCGGCCGTATATGTCGTCCAGCAGTATCAGGCGAATCGCAAACTGTCCTTCAAGGGCGGGCCGCCGGTCGTCAATCCCAGCAGCCGCGCGCTGGAGCACAAGGTTTCCATGGCGAAGAAAAAGAACACCATGAGCGCACCCGCGCAGGCAAAGCGCATCACCACGGCAGGCCTCGCGAAAGTCGCGCTGCCGGAAATGATCACGATGCCTACGGCCACCACCGTCGTCCCGAATCGCATGGGTGGCCTCGGCGGCATGGGCCAGGGCTTCGGGGCGGGCGGCGCGGGCGGGATGGGGAGCGGTTCCGGCGGCCTCGGATTCTCGCTGCCAAATGTGATGAACGACCGGTGCAGCGCAGCGTCGCGCGCCGCGGCGATGAAGGCCAGTGGCGGCACCCCGCAGAGCGAGGAGTCGATTCTCAAGGGCCTGCAATGGCTCAAGGGGCACCAGAACGGAGACGGTTCATTTGGCCAGCAGCACCCTGTCGCCATGACCGGCCTCGCGCTTCTCAGCTTCATGGGTCATTGCGAAAGACCCAGCTCCAAGGAGTTCGGCGACTGTGTGCGAAAAGCCATCGACTACCTCGTCGCCACGGGAAGCGGCGGCAAACTTGCAAAGGGCGGCGGCAACGACTGGGTGTATGAGCACGGCATCGGAAGCTACGCCCTCGGCGAGGCCTACATCCTTACCAAGGAGCCGAAGATCGCGGAGACTTTCACCAAAGCGATCAAGCTCATCGTCGACGGCCAAAACGCCGACGGCGGGTGGGTCTATAACTTCGCCAAGTCCGGCCCCGGCGACACCTCCGTCACCGGTTGGCAGGTTCAGGCGCTCAAGGCCGCGGTGCTCAGCGGCTTGAAAATCGAAGGCGTGGAGCAGGCGCTGAAAAAGTCCGTCGATCATGTCGAACGCGTGCGCGGTGCGAAGGGCGGCTATGGCTACACGGGCCCGCAGGACAACCACGGCACCACCCCCATCGGCGTCGTCATCCTGCAGATCGCCAAGCACGAGCGCGGGCAGGCGGTCCGCCAGGCGCTCGATTTTTTCGTTACCAGTCCCGACGCTCCGAAACTCGAATACGAATCCGGCGACACGAACCTTTACGCCTGGTACTACGGCACCCAGGCCTGCTACCAGCATGGAGGGAGCGCCTGGCAGAAATGGAACCGCCAGTTTCAGCCCGAGATCGTCGGGCACCAGTCGCAAGATGGAGGCTGGCCGCCAATCGGGGGAGGGAAGGACGGTGGATTCCATTACAAAGGCACGGGAACCACGATGGACGCGCAGGTCTATCGCACCACGCTGTGCGTCCTGATGCTGGAAGTCTATTACCGCTACCTCGCGAGCAGCCGCTGACCTGCCGGCATGTCCATCGCGACCAAGACCGGAGATGACGGTACGACTGGCCTCATGTATGGGCGTCGCGTGGCGAAGACCGACCCGCGCATCGCCGCAAATGGGGCGGTCGATGAGTTGAACGCGGCGCTCGGGATGGTGCGCGCTACGGTGGCCGAGCCCTTCGTCACGGACGCGGTCCTCGCCATTCAGAAAGAGCTCGTCCTCCTCATGGGCGAACTCGCCGTCCTCCCCGAGGATCGCGAGCGATATGCCGCGGGCGGTTTTCACTTTGTGGAGAAGGCGATGGTCGATTCCCTGACCGCGCGCGTCGACGACCTCGAAAAAAACCATCACATCAGCTACCACGGCTGGGCCACGCCAGGTGCCACGCTGGGCTCCGCCGCTCTCGATCTCGCCCGCACCGTCTGCCGCCGCGCCGAGCGCCATGTCGCCGCGCTCGCGGAATCCGCCGCGCCGGTGAATGGCGAAATCCTCCGCTACCTCAACCGCCTCTCCGACCTCTGCTGGCTGTGGGCCCGCTGGATAGAGACGCGCCTGGCCCCTCCGGCCGATGCCTGAGAGAGATCATTTCCCCGCTTTCGCCGCCGCCTCCGCCACGAGCGGGCGGAGGGTTTCGGCGAGGATCCTGTAGCCTTCCGGCTTGAGGTGGCAGCCGTCGGCGTCGAAAACCCCGGGCCGCTTCTCCAGCGGCGCGTGCAGGTCCACGAGCTTGACACCGCGAGCCGCGTATTTCCTCGCGATCTCCGTGACCTTTGCGCGCACCTCCGCCAGGCGCGGCAGCCGCTCGCTGACATTGGCCCGGCGCGCTTCCGGCATGCCCGGCAGGTCTGCGAAATTCGGAGTCGGCACGCACAAAAGCACGCGCGGTTTGGCCGGCAGTGCGAGCAGGGTATCGAGCACCTTTGCCGCATCCGCCTCAAACTCCGGGAAGTGCGACCAGTAGTCCACGTCCTGGCTGCGCGTGTCATTGATCCCGAACATCACGATCGCCACCTGCGGCGCAAAGGCCGTCGCCCCCGGCAGCTCCTGCGCCGCGTTGGGCCGGCCGCCGTGCCACATTGAGGCCCCGCCGATGCCAAAGTTTTTCACGACGAAACCCGCACCGAGCAACTGCTGAAGCTGCGCGGGATACGACTCGGTCGCCGCCTTCACCTTGGCCCCCGCTGTGATGCTGTCGCCCAGGCAGGCCACGCGCACCGGCTCGGCGCCCAGCACCGGCAGGGCCGCGACGGTAAAAGCGAAGGCGAGCCAGCGGCGGAGGGAGATCATGCGCCGAGCGTAAACGACGCCGCGCCGAATGGGAAGAAGCCAGGCCCTTTCGAGCTGCACACCGCGTGAGGGCGGGAGATCCCCGCTACTCCTCCGCCTTCTCGTCGTCCTCATCCTCGCCGTCGCTGTCACTGTCCTCCAGCGGCGGGAGATGGTGATCGCTCAGGAAGCGGCGTTTGCGCTTCGCCTGTGGCAGCGGGGCCAGCGTCATGGTCACGCTTCTTCCCATGAGCTTCGGCTCCGTCTCGACGTGGGCCATGGTCACAAGATCCCCCTTCACGCGGGTCATCAGCGCCATGCCCAGCTCCTGATGAGCCATCTCGCGGCCGCGGAACTGGAGTTGCACGCGCACCTTGTTGCCCTTGTCGAGGAACTCCTCGGCGTGCCGCATCTTCGTCTCGTAGTCGTGCGAGGCGCAGTTCACGCGAAACTTGATTTCCTTGAGCTTCGAGCCGGTGTTCCGCTTGTCCTTCTCCTGCTTTGCCGCCTCGTATTTGAATTTGCCGAAATCCACGATCCGGCAGACCGGCGGATTGGCATTTGCGGCGATCTCGACCAGATCGAGACCCAGTTCCTGTGCCCGGCGGATGGCGTCGGACAGTTTCAAGACACCGAGCTGCTCGCCGGTGGAAGCGAGGATCACGCGCACCTCGCGGGCGCGGATCCGACCATTGACACGATTTTGGATTAGAATAGGGAGACGATTTTCTTCGGCGCGGGCGGGGAGCGCCGCTCGCGCAGGGATGTTGGATTCGGGGTTCGCAGTGGCTTTTGACTTCGCGGAAAATAATCCGCGCCTTCATGGCTCCGGCATCGCCGCGCCTGCGATGGCGCTGATGGCAATGAGGATCGCGAGGGTCACCCGCTCTCCCACCGGGGATGAAAGCGCGGGGCAACGGTGCGGGCAAGGTCAATCTTGGCGGGCAAATAGAACGGCGGCGCCAGCCATCGTCCCCGGCTGGGCCTTTTCCCGGCTTGGCGCTTGTCCGCCCTCCCGTCGCTGTTAGCCTTTCGCCCACTTTCGCTTTCATGGCCTCCCACGGATATCTCGCCCTCGTTCTCCACGCGCACCTGCCCTATGTGCGCCACCCGGAGTATGAGGAATTTCTGGAAGAGGACTGGTTTTTCGAGGCCGTGACCGAGACCTACCTGCCGCTGCTCCAGGTGCTCTCCGGTCTCGCGGATGACGGCGTCCCATTTCAGATCACGCTCACCCTTTCACCGCCGCTCTGCCACATGCTGCGGGATCCGCTCCTCCAGGACCGCACCGAGCGCTATCTCGACCGCTCGGTGGAGCTGGCGCGGCGGGAAGTGAAGCGTACCCAGGACGCGGGCCAGCTCGGGGAAGTCGCGCGCTTCTACCTGCACCGGCTCACGCAGTGCAGGCGCGACTATGTGGAGCGCTGGCAGCGCGATCTCGTCGGCGCATTTGGCGCACTCCAGGAGCGCGGCGTCATCGAGATCATCACCTGCGCGGCCACGCATGGCTTCCTGCCGCTGATGGAGAGCTTCCCCGAGGCCGTGCGCGCGCAGATCCTCATCGCGCGCGACCATTACCGGGAGATGTTCGGGCGCGATCCGCGCGGCATCTGGCTGCCGGAGTGCGCCTACACCTCCAGCCTCGACCAGGTGCTCGCCGAGGCAAACCTGCGCTGGTTCATCGTTGATTCGCACGGGATCATGTTTGGGAATCCGCGACCGCGCTACGCCATCTACGCGCCCGTTTTCACGCCGGCCGGCCCGGCGGCTTTCGGGCGCGACCGCGAGTCCAGCCGGCAGGTCTGGAGCGCAGAGGAGGGCTACCCCGGCGATCCCGCCTACCGCGATTTCTACCGCGACATCGGCTTCGACTTGTCGGTCGAATATCTGCGCGATTTTCTCCCGGCCGACGGCACGCGCAAATTCACCGGCCTCAAATATCACCGCATCACCGGCCCCGTGTCGGAAAAGGAGATCTACAACCGCGGCTGGGCCATGGGCGCGGCGGATCATCACGCCGGGCACTTCATGGGCGCGCGGGCCGCGCAGATTCAGCATCTGGCGGGAAACATGAATGTCCCGCCCATCATCGTCAGCCCGTTCGATGCCGAGCTTTTCGGGCACTGGTGGTTCGAGGGGCCCGAGTTCCTGAACCTCTTCATCCGCAAGGCGGTGTACGATCAGGACGCGTTCCAGCTCACCACGCCCACCGCGTATCTCGCCGCGAACGACACGCAGCAGCTCGTCGTGCCGTCAGCATCGAGCTGGGGGCACAAGGGCTACTGGGAGGTCTGGCTCGACGACAGCAACTCGTGGATCTACCCGCACCTCCACATGGCCGCCCGGCGCATGACGGAAATGGCCCGCGCCTTTTCCAAGGAAACGCCGGCCCCGCTCACCGAGCGCATGCTGCGGCAGATGGCCCGCGAGCTTCTCCTCGCCCAGTCGAGCGACTGGGCTTTCCTCATGAAGACCGGCACCGCGCGCAACTACGCGAGCAAGCGCACAAAGGATCACGTCCTCCGTTTCACCCGGCTCTACGACCAGCTCCGCGCCCGCGACATCGACGAGCCTTTCCTCGCGAACTGCGAATGGCGCGACAACATCTTCCCGAACCTCGACTGGCGATACTATGCGTAACGACGAAGGCAGAAAGATGAAGGATCAATGGGCGATCCGCCCGCTCATGGCGGCAGCAGTCGCGGTGCTCGTTTCCGCCTTCCTCCTTCCTCCGTCATCCCTTTCCCAGGACGACGATCTCCCTCCGCCTCCGAAGAAAGGCGGCGTCCAGATCACCTTTCTCCCGCCTCCCACCGAGGGCGCGCTCAGCCTCGGCATCTATGACAAAAGGGGTAAGCTCGTCCGCGTGCTCGCTCGCGAGGCCACGAAGAAGGACTTCACCATCGGGCTGAATGGCTTCATCACGAACTGGGACGGGCGCGACGATGCCGGCAAGGTCATGCCCGCTGGAACCTACTCCGCGCGCGGCTTCGCGGTCGGCGAGATCGAGGTCGAAGGCGAGGCCTACCATGGAAATGACTGGATGATCGCCGACGACTCGCCGCGCCTCCGCCGCGTGCTCGCGATCGAGCTGCGAAAAAGCGGGCGCCTCGCGCTATGGGCCGAGGCCGCGGACGGCAAGCCGCGGCTCGTCGCCGCGGATCAGGCCGGGGAGTTCGCGGGCGAGATCCCGCTCGATCCCCAGACCGCCGCGCTCGCGCTCGGCGAGGCCGCGGCCGGCGGAAAGACGGATGACGCCCCGCGCGTGATCGTCGCCGAAGGGAAAGTCGCGATCGTCGAGAAAGGCGCGACGCATCCGCTCGCGCTGCCAGAGTTGACGAAGCCGCTCGACGCCAGCCTTGGCCGCGAGGACCGCGTCTGGGTCATCGACCAGACGCCGGCGGGCACCGAGGTGAAGGAGTTCAGCCGCGCCGGCGAGTTTCACCGCCGCCTCGCCATCGATCCCGCCGAGCCCGCGCCCGCGCGCGTCTTCGCCTCGCGCACCAGCGATCTCATTTTCCTCATCGAGGAAAAGCCCGGCATCCAGCGGGTGCGCGGCCTCGCTCTCGAAGCGGCCGCGGTCGAAAACGGCGCGGCCACCTCGACCTGGCGCACCGTGCTTTCAAAATCCATCCTCGCCAGCGACACCTTCGCCGCCGTCGCCGACAAGCTCGGACGCCCGCAGCCTTTCAAGCCCGAGGACAGGATCCGCGTCCGCCTCATGCCGAACGCCCTTTTCCAGGACGCCATGCAGGACCTCGACATCCAGGTCGGCCTCGATGCCGCGGGCGCATTCCTGCGCTCGCCCGACGGCCTCCCGCTGCGCGCGCTCACCGAGACGCCCGGCATCAAGTGGGCCGTCATGGGCCGCGAGGGCGGAAAGGTCGTCACGATTTTCCAGGGCGACGGCGCAGTCGTCGAGGAGTTCAAGGTGCGGAAGCTTTCCACCGTGATGGCCTTTGACGCGGGCGACTACGAGTGGAGTGGAAAATGACGAAAGGGGAAGGACGGAGCCGGACTTCGCGCTTCGTCATTGATTCGCCATTCGTCATCCGGCATTCGTCATTTTTCCCATGAGCCGCGACATCGTTTACTTCGACCTCGAAACCCAGCGCACCGCCAACGACGCCGGCGGCTGGGACAAAAAAGCCGAGATGGGCATGTCCGTCGGCGTGACCTACAGCACCCGGCTCGGCGAGTACCGCATCTATCCGGAGAAGCGCGTGAATGACCTCGTCGCGCAGCTCATGCGCGCAGACCTCGTCGTCGGTTTCAACGTCATCAGCTTCGATTACGAAGTGCTCATGGGCTACACCACCTACGACCTGCCGCACCTCTGCCCCACGCTCGACATGCTCGTGGAGGTGGAGAAAAAACTCGGCCACCGGCTCAGCCTCGACGCCGTCGCCACCGCCTCGCTCGGCGTCGGCAAGACGGGCGACGGGCTCGACGCCATCCGCTGGTGGCGCGAGGGCAAAATGCGCGAGATCGCCGAGTACTGCTGTTTCGACGTGAAATGCACCAAGCTCGTCCACGAGTTTGGTGTCGCGAAAAAGCAGCTCTTCTACAACGACCGCTTCCAGCAGAGGCGCAGCGTGGCCGTGGAGTGGTGAGCTGGCGCCGGCTTGCGCACCGTGAAACCCGCATCGGAAGACCTCGAACATCGTCGACCCGTCTGGGAGGCGCTCTCTGATCTCTTCCTCGACACCGATACTTCCCTCGCACGGTCTTGGCGCGTCGGCATCCTGGCGGAGTCGCCCTATTCGATTGAGGAGTTGCAGCGGATCCTCGTTGACGAAGTGTATCCGGTTTGCCGCTCCAATTTGTTCAGCATCGCCGGCGAGTGGTTGGGTTTCGACATGGATTGGTTGGAGAGCCGCATTCTACGCCGCCTTGGTTCACCTCTGCGTCGGCTCGATTTCATAAACCTCGGCAGGCTCACCGTTTGGCTGTCGCTAGAGTGGTATCACACGAAATCCGAGATAGTGAAGCGACGCGCTCAAGGGAAGGCTCCCGAAACCGCCGAATCAAAATGAAGCTGTAAGTGACTGTGTAAAAAGTCCGCGAAGCATTCTCCGACAGCGGCTCCTGGCGCACGAGCGCCGGGCCGGGCGCGCAGGAGCGCTTGGCTCCGCGTGCGACCTCTCGGAGCCAAGCGCTCC
>JAYTML010000257.1:0-1535 GCA_043728655.1 Chthoniobacter sp.
GGCACGCTCAATGGCGTCTATACGTTCATCGAGGATTACCTCAATGTGCGCTGGCTGTTCCCTGGCCCCCAGGGCGAGGACGTGCCGTCGTGCGCGAGCGTGCTCGTGCCTGCCCTGGATCGGAAGGAGAGCCCGTTTTTTCGCAACCGCCGCGTGCCCGACATCCAGAACGCGCAGCCCGCCGTGCAGGAATGGTCTGCACGTCAGAAGCTTGGGTTCTCGATGAAGCTGGAGCACTCGCACAACTGGCAGTACGTCGTCCCGCCCGCGCTGCACGAGCAACATCCCGGTTGGTTCCCCGAGGTCGCCGGCAAGCGCCCACCGGTCGTGGGTGATCGGTACAAGCTCGAGACGACGAATCCCGAACTGATCCAGCATTACGCGAAGGCGGCGATGGAGGCGTTTCGCCGTGACCCGCAGCGCGCGGTTTTCTCGCTCTCACCGACCGACTCCGACGGCTGGAGCACCAGCCCCGAGAGCAAGGCGCTCTACGACCTCGATCCGCATGGCAAGCTCTCGGTCACGCCGCTCGTCCTCAAATTTTACAACGATGTTGCGAACATCGTCGGGAAGGAGTTTCCCGACCGGAAGCTCGCGGGCTATATCTACGCGAGCTATCTCTACCCGCCGAGCGCGGGGGTGCCGCGGCTGGAGCCGAACCTCATCCTCGTCGTCGCGCCGAGCATCAGCTACGGCTACCAACTCTACCGCGACGGCGTGCAGGAGGACTGGGAGCGGATCCTCAAGGCATGGTCCGGGCAGACCTCTCAGATCGCCTATTACGATCTCTTCAACTGGCTGCGAGGCAACACCGGCGCAATCACGCCGCCAGCGCCGGAGATCCTCAACTTCGCGTTCCCGCGGCTGATGAAATACGGGATCAAGGGCGTTTACATTTCCGGCACGCCGGAGTGGAGCCAGGCGGCGGTGAACAACTACGTGTTGGCGAAAATGGCGTGGAACCCCGCACTCGATGCGAACGCGGTGTGCGACGAGTTTTACCTGCGAGCCTACGGCCCCGCAGCTGGCGCGCGCATGCGGGAGATTTACCATTTGGTCGATGCTGCGGTGAAGGTCTTCTACAATCAGGATCTCACGGCGAACTACACCGCGACGCCGCGATTTCTGAACGATGTGCTCGCGGCGAATTACGCGCGAATCGAAACGCTTTACCTCGAGGCGCGGAGCGCAGCCCAGGCGGCAACCCCGGAGCAGCGCGCGCGGCTTGAGTTCTTCGGTGACAATCTCGTGATCATGCAGTGGCAATTGCGGGCGTACGGCTTCCTGCCCGAAACGAAAACATCGCCGCTCTATCGGGCGGACGAGGAAGTCGAAAAGATGATCGGCCGCCTGCACCCCGGCTTCGGCGTGGCGCTTGCGCCGGGGATGAAACGCATGGAAAAAGTGTTTCCGCCGGTGCGCGTCGAGAGGGTGCCCGCGCTGCCGCATCCTCGCCCGATCACGCCGCTGGCGCTTCGCGGCCAGTCGCGTTTTTTGTTTTTCCCAAACGCCGATCAGGACATCCGCGTCACGGC
>JAYTML010000258.1:0-4357 GCA_043728655.1 Chthoniobacter sp.
GAGGACATGGTGCCGGGTGTGAAGGCGACGGCGGCTTACGCGGGGACGGAGAGCTGCGCGACGTGCCATACGAAGGCGATGCAGGCGTGGCAGAAGAGCGGGCATGCGCGGGCGTTCGAGACGCTGCTCGCGCGGAAGGCGGACGCTGATCCGAACTGCATCGCGTGCCACACGGTGGGCTTTGGGACGGTGTCGGGATACCGGCGGGAGTTTGCCGACCGGAAGCTGGTGGATGTGGGCTGCGAGAGCTGTCACGGGCCGGGGCGCCAGCATGTGGAGCAGTGGCGCGCGGGCGCGGAGGTGACGGCGCGCTTTCATCCGGTCGGCGCTGGCGACTGCCGGAAATGCCATCACGGGGAGTTCAGCCGGCCGTTTGACTACGACAAATTCTGGCCGGCGGTGGCGCATGGGAAAGAGGCGTGGATGAAAGTGAAATAGCGCTGCGCTGATCGGGAGGCGGGAGGAGCGGCGGGGATTAAGATTACGATTAAGATTAAGAATCGGGGGAGGCGCTGGTAACGAGTCGCGGCATGTCATCTGTCCCGAACGCTGCTCCTGCCAAGGAACGCGGGCGCGTGGAGTGGCTGGATCTTTTTCGCGGGGCTGCGGTGCTGGCGATGATCGAGACGCATGTGGTGAATACCTTTCTCGCGCTGCCGCTGCGCGAAGCGGCGTGGTTTGGCTGGCTGAACTGGTTCAACGGGCTGATCGCGCCGTCGTTTCTTTTCATCGCGGGATACGCGCAGGGCATGAGCTGGCGGCCCGGCGCGGCGAGGGCGGGCGCGTTTGCGCGAAAGGCGAAACGGCTGCTGTGGGTCGCGGCGCTGGGGTATGCGCTGCACTTTCCCTTTGCGGATCTCGCGCTACGCCGCTGGGCGGATGCGCTGCGGATGGGATCTCAGGTGGATGTGCTGCAGTGCCTCGCGGTGACGCTGCTGGGCGTGCTCGGCGCGCAGGCGCTGGCGGGTTTCCTGCCGGAAGCCCGGCGGCGCGCGGCGGGGCTGGCGGTGGTGGCTCTGCTCGGTGTCGCGGTGGTCGCGCTGGCTCCGCTCTCCGCGGGCTGGAGCGGGGGGCCGGTGCCGCTGGCGGCGTTTGTGAATGATCGCACGGGCTCGCTGTTCCCGCTGTTTCCGTGGGCTGCATTCGTGTTCTGCGGCGTTGTGGCGGGTGCGTTCGCGGCGCGCTCTGCGGGCTGGCTGCTGGTGGCGGCTGGCGGTGTGAAAGGGTGCGCGCTGCTTCTGAGCGACGGGACGTTTTCCGCGCTGAGCCCGGCATTTTTCTGCGAGCGGCTGGCGGGGGTGCTGGCGCTGGCGGCGCTCTGCCAGTGGATCGCGCGGGTGTGGACGCCGCGCGGGGTGCTTTTCGCGGGACGCGAGTCGCTGGTGATCTACGCGTCGCATCTGCTGATGATCGAGTGGGCGGCGCAGGCTGGCGTGCCGCGCGGGGGATTCTGGCTGCCGGGCATCGCGCTGCTTTTCGCGGCGGTGATCGCCGCGGCGTTCGCCGTCGCTTTCGCGAAGACGAGATGGAGTGCGCGGACGGCGCGCCAGCCGGCCTAGGCCTTACCGCTTTTCTTCTCGGCACGGCTCGGCGGGGCGCGGATATTTCCGGCACTCATGGACTTTCTCGATGAACTGATACGCCACATCCTGCCCGGCGACGGGGCGATGGGCACGGCGCTGATGGAAGCCGGCGCGATGGCCGACGTGAGCCTGGAAGAACTGTGCGTGAGCCGGCCGGAAGCGGTGCGGGCGGTGCATGACGGGGCGATCGCCGCGGGAGCGCGGCTGATTCGCACGAACAGCTTTGGAGCGAATGCGGTGCGGCTCGCGCGGCACGGGCACAGGCATCGTGTGAGCGAGATCAACTGGTCGGCGGCGCAGCTCGCGAAAGATGCGGCGCGCGGCAGCGGCGCACATGTGGCAGGCAGCGTGGGGCCGCTGGGCATCAGCGCGGCGGAGGCGGAGGCGCAGGGCATCGACCGGCAGGAGGTTTTCACCGAGCAGATCGGCGCGCTGCTGGATGGCGGGGCGCGGGTGATCTTTCTGGAGACGTTTCTCGATCTCGATGAGCTGCTGCTCGCGCTGCATGTGAAGCACTCGCTGCATCATTGTGCGGTCATCGCGTCGCTGGCGTGCCCGGACGGCGGGCTGCTGCCGGACGGCACGACGCTCGCGGCGGCGTTTGCGAAACTGCGCGCGGCGGATGCGGATGTCGTGGGGATCAACTGCGTAAACGGCCCGGCGGCGGCGGTGCGGCTGCTGGACGGCCTCACGGAGAACGGCCCGCTGGCGGTATTTCCGAGCGCGGGTCTGCCGGCGCAGAGCGACGGGCGGCCGGTCTGGCCGGCGACGCCGGAGGATTTCGCCGCCGCCGTGAGACCGCTGGCGAAGCGCGGTGTGCGCGTGATCGGCGGCTGCTGCGGCACCCGCCCCGCCCACATCGCAGCCATCGCGGAGGCGCTCACTGCTTTCGTGAAAGAAACCGAACCGCAGGCTGGCGGCGGCGCGCAATAGGACGGGGCCGCTCCGCATGTCGAAGGTCAAACGCGCCATTTACCTCCAGTTCGCGGGGCTCGTGCTCATGGTGATCGCGCTCGCGTGGGTGTGGCGGCACTATCCGGTCGTCCACTACATCGGCGCGCTCCAGCAGCGGATCGGGGCGATGGAGACCTGGGGCGCGGCGCTTTATCCCCTGCTCTACGCCGGGTGCAATGTGCTCCTGCTGCCGGGCGGCGTGCTGGCGATCGGGAGCGGGCTCTTTTTTGGCCTGTGGTGGGGCTTTGCCATCAATGTCGTCGGCAATGTCGGGGGTGCGGCAGTGTCCTTTTTCCTCAGCCGGAAACTTGGGCGCGGCTGGGTCACGCGAAAATTTCTGCGGCACCGGAAATGGGCCGCGCTGGACGAGGCGATCGCGCGGGACGGGTGGAAGATCATCTTTCTGAGCCAGGTGCATCCGCTCTTTCCGTCGAGCCTGCTGAACTACCTCTACGGCGTGACCCGCATCCGCTTTCGCACCTGCATGCTGTGGATCGCGCTCGGGCAGACTCCGGGGCTTTTTCTCTACGCCTACCTCGGCACGCTGGCGCAGCACGGGCTCCGCATCTGGCAGGGGAAAAGCCAGCCGCAGACGTGGGAGTATTTCACCTGGATCGGCGGCCTGCTCCTGACTCTCGCCGTGACGACCGCGCTCGCCCGGCTCGCCCTGCGCCTGCTCGCCGCGGCCGGGCAGACGGGGCAATCCGACACCGCGCTCGACACCCGCGCGGAATTGCCCGAGATCGCGCCGGTCGAAACCACCGTGCGCTAAGACGCTTCCGGCACGTTCTCAGGCTCATTTTTTGACAGGCTAGGGTCGCGTGCTACGTTTCCGTCGCTTTCGCGAAGAAGTGGCCGCGAATCCCCAAAAATGCTCACCAAACCTGTCAGACCGGCGCTTTATTTGGACTACGGTGCCGACGCCCAGTATTGCGCCAGCGGTGACCTCGAAATATCGGAGCGCGGCATGTGCTTCCATTCGCAATGGCATTTCGACATCGGCACCCAGATCTCCGTCGGCCTCACGCACATGCACCCGCGGCTGGGGCTGAGCCGGATGTCACTGGAGGGCATCGTCGTCTGGTGCGAACGGAGGCCCGGCAAAGGCTACGAAAGCACCCTCCTTTTCCTCGAACTCCCGGATGAGCTAAGACCAAGCCTCCGGGAGTTTTCGCATACCATCGCTGGGGGCTGAGCGGCGGGAGGTGGAAAAGCGGGGGGCCGGACGCTGGAGGATGCCGCGACGCAGAGTCGGAAAAAGAAAACCCGGCGTCCGCACACGCGGAGCCGGGTTTTGTGAAAAGCGGGAAGACGGACGCCTTAGGCCAGCTTGGCGAGCGCCCTATTGGCCAGGCTCTTGTGGCGGTTGGCCGAGTTCTTGTGGACGCGACCGTTTTTCACGGCCTTGTCGATTGAGGAGATGAACTCCGCAGCCGCGCTGGCCGCCTTGGTCTTGTCGGCGCCCTTCAGGGCATCGCGCAGGCCTTTGAGCTGGTTCTTCACGCCGGTCAGGGCGCGGCGATTGACGGCGGTGCGGCGGGTCGTTTGACGGGCGCGTTTGGCGGCGGATTTGGTATTGGCCATGGCTGGGTGTTTTTCTTGGAAAAGGGCCGACAGAGTAGCGGCGGGAAGCCCTCTGTCAAGCGATGGACTGCGACCGTCAGAATACGGGCGGGCGCCGTTCGTGCCGCTGCGCTCCCAAGCGAAATCCGATTGATTCTCGACTTGATTCGCCGCCATGCCTCGCTACTTTCCGCCCCTCTTTGCCAGGGTAGCTCAGTGGTAGAGCAGGGGACTCATAAGCCCTTGGTCGGGAGTTC
>JAYTML010000259.1:0-3437 GCA_043728655.1 Chthoniobacter sp.
CGCCAGCGCGGCGTTCGCGGCGCCGCCGTCCATCGTCGCGAGCGACTCGATCGGCGTGAGTTCGCGTCCGAAGACGCGGAACTCGTCAATCGCGCCGCCCGTGAATCCGCGATCCCGGAAACGCTCCCCGAGCGAAATGGTGTCGTGCCCGCCACCGGTGATGTCGCGCGTCAACGCGTCCTTGATCACGTCGGCTGGCGCGAGCTTTCCATCCACGTAAAGCCGCAGGCCAGCGGCACGGCTGCTGCCGTCACTCGTCACGACGACATGCGTCCACGCGTTCAGCAGCACGTCCGCCTTTGCTCGGATCGAGATCGCATTGCCCGGCCAGAAATGGATCAGCGACCACTTGAGCTTCCCGTCCTCGATGAGCAGCTCGTAGCCGCGGCTCGCAGCGTCCGTCCACGCCTGCGAGCGGTGGAACACGACCGCGCGATCCTTTTTGTCCGGCGTCTTCAGCCAAAGCGAAACGCTGAACGGCTCGTTGCGGTGAAAATTGCCGACCGTGAGATCCACCGCGTCGTCGCCGGTGAACTCCACCGCTTTGCCAACCTTCCCCGGCACCAGCTTGTTCCCGCCTTTCAAAGTCGCGGGCTGCTTCGCGTCGATCCAGTTGGCCAGCTTTCCCTTCTCCAGAGCCTCAAATCCGAAGCCAGCGATCTCGCCCCCGGCCTTCACCTCAGACGGACGCGAGCCGAGCCACGCAGCGAGCGGGTCGCGTTTCGAGTCGCGCAGAGCGGCGAGCTTTCTCTCCTCCTCGGCGGCTATCGCCACCAGCGCCGCGAGCTTCTGCTTCATGCCCTCGTCCGCGAGCGCCAGCGTCGGCGTCGGCGGCGAGTTCGTGAAATAGGAATACAGCCCCGCCTCGTCGATGTTCTGAAACATCGAGAAGAACTGGTAGTATTCCTTCTGCGTCAGCGGATCGAACTTGTGATCGTGACAGCGCGCGCACTCGAAGGTCAGCCCGAGGAACGCGGTCGAGAACGTCTGCACGCGATCGGCGACATACTCCACGCGGTATTCCTCCTCCACGCTGCCGCCCTCGGCCTCCTGCTGGTGCAGGCGATTGAAAGCGGTCGCGAGGATCTGGTCGTCGGTCGGATTCGGCAGTAGATCGCCCGCGAGCTGCCATGTGATGAATTTGTCGAACGGCAGGTTTTCATTGAAGGCGCGGATCACCCAGTCGCGCCACGGCCACACGTCGCGCTCGCGATCCACCTGAAAGCCGTAGCTGTCCGCGTAGCGGGAAATATCGAGCCAATCCACCGCCATGCGCTCGCCGTAGCGCGGCGACGCGAGGAGCCTGTCCACCAGCCTCCCGTAGGCATCCGGCGCCTTGTCATTTACGAATGCCAGCACCTCCGCAGGCGTCGGCGGCAGCCCCGTGATGTCAAAGCTCACGCGGCGGATCAGCGTGCTCGCGTCCGCCTCCGGCTGCGGCGAGATCCCGCGCTCGGCGAGTCCTTTCACCACGAGCGCGTCGATCTCGGGCGCGGCGTTCGGCTGCAGGGTATTGAAAGCCCAGTGCTTCTCGTAAGGGGCGCCCTCGGCGATCCACTGCCGCAGCGTCGCCACCTCCGCCTTCGTCAGGCGCGCCAGCTTCGACTTCGGCGGCGGCATCTGCTCTTCCTTGTCATCGCTCGCGATCCGCACGCACAGGTCGCTCTCGTCCGGCTTGCCCGGCACGATCGCAAAAATCCCGTCACGCTCCTTCAGCGTCTCCTCGCGGATGTCGAGCCGCAGGCCCGAGTCGCGCTTCTTCGGGTCAGGCCCGTGGCAGTGAAAGCATTTGTCCGAGAGGATCGGCCGGATGTCGCGGTTGAACTGCAGCGGTGCCGCCTGACCGGAAGCGGGCAGCACGAATGCCAGCCAGAGCGCGAGCAGGGGTGACTTTGAAGCCATGATCGGTCGAAAAACTATGGTCAGACTGCATTGCCGGTGTCGGTCGGGGACCGCAAGGGCGCATTGGGAGGAGCAATCCTTTTGTGGGCGGAACCGTAGCACGTTCAAGCACTGTCAGGCTGCCCAAAAACAGCCGTCAGCGTGCGAACCCACGCACTGGCCAAAAGGAACCTTTTCTTTAACCAAATGGGCGACAGGCCGCCTAAGCCGCCTCTCTTTCACGGGTCACCTACTCCGATCCCCCCGCCGTCTCCATCCGCCCCATGCTCCCCTCTGCAACTCTTCCGGTCATTGCCGCGTACTGCGCCGGACACTCTCCTGTCACCGGGCTGCGAGGCAGGCCGGTTTTCCGTGAGCATCGGAGCAATCGGTAAAATGAGGACGCTTCTCTCGCTGGCAGCCCGCGGTTTCATCGCGGTCGCCATGTCCATTGCCGGGGCGAAGGCGGCTCCGCAGGCGGGAACCGCCGAAGCGATGAGGATTCTCAAGAGCAACTGCCTGTCCTGTCACAACGACCAGAAAAAGAAGGGGGGCTTGGCGATGACCTCGCGCGAGGCGCTCCTGAAAGGCGGAGAAAATGGCGCGGCGCTCGATCTGAATGCGCCGGAGCGGAGTGCGCTCATCGAGGCTCTTTCTTCGGAGGCCGATCCGCACATGCCGCCGAAAAAGCAGCTTTCCGCGGGGCAGATCGATGCTCTCAAGCGCTGGGCGACTGCCGGCGCGGAGTGGGATGCCTCCGCGCTGGTCAGGGAGCTGTCGCCCGCGCGCGCGGTCGAGCTCGCCGCGCCCCCGGCGGCGTATCGCCCCGTGCTGGCGATGGCGCTTTCACCGGATGCGACGCGACTCGCGGTGGGCTGCGGGAATGAGGTGGTGCTCTACGACGTCTCCGGCGGGACTCCTTCCGTCGTCGCGCGGGCAAGCGCCCATCAGGATCCGGTGCAGGCGATCGCGTGGAATCCGAACGGGACGAAACTGCTGACCGGCGCATTTCGGCGCGTCGTGGTGTGGGATGCGACGGAGCTGAAAAAGGAGCGCGAGATCACCGAAGGCCTGACCGACCGGATCGCGGCGCTGCGTTTTCTTCCCGATGGAAACGGCTTTGTCTGCGCCGACGGACGGGTGGCGGAAGCGGGCACGGTCCGCATTGGCGATGCGGCGAGCGGAACGATCGCGGACTCGTGGGCGGCGCATGCGGACACGATCTTCGATCTCGCGGTGAGCGGGGACGGGAAGCTCCTCGCGACGGCTGGCGGCGACCGGCTGGTCAAGGTGTGGGACCTCGTGACGCACGCGGAGCTGGCGAAGCTGGAGGGGCACGTCTCGCAGGTTCTCACGCTGGGATTCAATGCCGATGCGACGCAGCTCGTCACCGGCGGCATGGATCAGCAGCTCAAGGTCTGGGACGTGAAGACGCGCGAAAAGATCAATACGCTCGGGGCGCAAAGCGCGGCGGTGACAGCCGTGGCGTGGTCGCCCGCGGGCGTCGTCGCGGTCACGGACGGCGGCGCAGCCCTGCGCTACACGGAGCTGCAGTC